>JAUYAR010000095.1 GCA_030693415.1 Candidatus Cloacimonadaceae bacterium
GTTGCTTATTGCCACTTTGGTTGCGATTATTGTAGTTATTCAGGCTCATTTTGAAATGCTGTTGCCCAAACTGGCAACTACTAACCCAAACTCGCAGGCAGAGCAAATTCATAAAAATTGAGTTTTTTCCAGGGAGTCTTAATAAACAATACTGTTATGAAGGAGTTCAAGATGAACAAACTACGCATGGCACTGTTGCTGACGATTTTGATCGGCATCAGCGTTGGTCTTTTTGCGGGCGGATTCGCTCTTTCGGGAATCGGTTCCAGGGCACAATCCATGGGCGGAGCCTTTCGCGGCATGGCGGACGATCCCAGTTCCATCTATTGGAATCCAGCCGGAATGGCATATCTGGACGGAAATCAAATCTCCCTTGCCGGATCGGTTTTTTATCCTACTTCAAAATGGGAAAACACTGCCACGCTTCCCGGTTATGGCAATGATGAATTGACCGCGGTGAAAAAGCTGCGCGCGTTTCCCGGTTTTTTCGGACTGATGAATAAGAATCCCGATGCCGTGCTCGGATTGGGGATCTTTGTTCCATACGGTCTCGGAGCCACCTGGGATGCCTACGATTTGCCCACATCCGGACAGCCCCCAGGATCAACACTATTGTGGTCGGAAGGATTTCCCGAAGAGGAAATGATGAGTTCCATCGGCATTATTGATTTTCGCCCCTCGCTGGCTTACAAGTTCAACGACATGTTCTCCATCGGAGCCGGTTTCAGCGTGCTTTACGGCATGATCGATCTGGCAAAGATCGTTCCTCATTCCACGTTGTCCTATTATGCCCCCACCACATTTGACATGTCAGGATCGGGAATGGGCTATGGCGCGAACCTCGGAGTGATGGTCAAACCCATCGAAAATCTCTCCATCGGTCTCACCGGCAAGCTGCCCGTGGACATGAAACTCCAGGGCACTGCCGAGATCCGTTTGTGGCTGAACCAGTTCGCAAACTACAGTGTCTGGGGTGGAAACAATCCGGCTTTCTTCGTTCCCAACACCTATGGCGGAGATTCCGACATCGAAGCCACTTTGAAACTTCCCGGCGAAGCCGCCATCGGTTTTTCTTACAAAGTGATGCCGAATTGGGCAGTGAACCTGGATTATTCCTATACAACGTGGAATCGCCTGGACACCGTGACCGTAAAGATGAAAGAAAATATCACTATCCTTCAAGGGCACCCGACCATGCAAACCGTGATCTCCGAAAGAGATCTCGCTTTCAAATGGAAGGACACACACCGCGTGAGCCTCGGCTCCGAATACGTTCACGGCTGCAACAACTTCCGCGCCGGCTTCTTCTTTGACCAATCCCCCGTCCCGGATGAAACCTTTATCCCCACCCTGCCCGATATCAACAACAAATTCAGCAGTAACGCCGGCTACGGACACGCGCTCGGTAACTGGACACTGGATCTGAACTATCAGTTTGTCATGTTCCCAGAACGCAAGATCACCGTTCAAACCGCTGATAACATGGTCGGAATCTACAATTCCCACGTCCATTCGGGCAACATCGGCATCAGCTATAAGTTCTGATCCGACAACGTCAATACCCATTGAAGTGATCGCCGCACAATTTGCGGCGATCACATTTTTGGTAGTAATACAAGATTTATATTGACATGCCATAAATACTGATTATATTGTCTCATATCTAAACTTAGAAGGAGTGAGAAATGGGACGACCTAAGCAGAGCTTGGATTCATGCACATTGGAAGCCATTGAGCAATCAATATCAGC
>JAUYAR010000096.1 GCA_030693415.1 Candidatus Cloacimonadaceae bacterium
TTCCATACTGGGCTATCCACTCATGTACTGTGTTTCTGCCGCCAATTCCATACAGTTTCCGCGCATCTTCGGCGCAAATCAGACCGTTTTCGACATCCTCAATAACACGCATTTTAAAAGCCATGCTATAACGATTTACGGACTTCTTTTCTTTCATTTTCTCTTCTCCTTAGAAGTTGATTTGGTGTCAACTTTTTTATGACGGGACATCTTCCCCCTTAGCATTACGGAATCAATACGGACTCATTACGGACTAAGTCCGTATTGACTCCGTAATGCTAAGGAGGTAGCGCAGCATGCCGATGCTGCGGAGGGGTGAGGCCTATCCTACACGCAGGTTCAGATCACTTTTCTGGTATAGATCTCAAGGGTGGCGCGATAGGGTTTTTCGCCGGGTTTGAGGCTGCGGTTAAGTTTGTCCATCAGCTTGGATTTTTGTTGGCGAGATTTGGCATTCACGGTGGTGAGGAACATGCTGCTGGCGATTTCGTCTCCACGGGCGTCATAGATCTTTGCCAGAAGGCGCACTTCTTCGTTTTTATTTCCTTTATTTTCAATCTCATAGCCGATCTCAATGAATTGCGAGCCATAGTTTTCAAAGGCGACGCTGTGGATGATGACGCGTTTTTGCAAGGCGCGCTGACCATGAGCATTGAGCCAGATGCCAAAGATGGCGCCGATGAGCACTAAAAAAATAGCAGCTTCTTTGAGCTTCCGATTGCGGGGATACAGCATGCGGTCAATGATAGGCATATTCACATCCTTCAATATGATAGCTGCCAGCCGGCAACGATGTGGTGGCGCGGACTTGGATCCCATCGAGTATCGTGACCGATGATGAAAGCGTTGTGCGCCATGGCGCTAAAGCGGATTGTGCTGATCAGACGCCAGGTTTGAGAGATTTCCCCTTCGAACCAATCGGCGGTAGCATTATCGATTTGCGCTCCACTGAACCAATCGCCGTAATTGAGCTGCCAGCTCGAGCCGTAAGAGCCTTGTTTGGTATAGGATACGATGCTATCCAAATATAGAAACGAAGCGACGGGAAGGTTTGCCTCCAGGCTGATGTCCATCAGATTTGAACCCTTGGGATAGCCCAAGGGACGTCCGTCATGAGAATACATTGTGTGATTCATGTAATGAGTGTAGGTCCAGGGACGCACGGCAGTGAGTTCCAAAGTGAGACGGGGGGGGAGATTTTCTGTGAAAGAAAGAGCCGGAAGATCAAGCGCGACACCGCTTTGCACCGCCCATTTATTGCCCCACCAATTGCCAAAGA
This sequence comes from Candidatus Cloacimonadaceae bacterium, assembly GCA_030693415.1. Lineage (NCBI taxonomy): Bacteria > Pseudomonadati > Candidatus Cloacimonadota > Cloacimonadia (SeqCode) > Cloacimonadales (SeqCode) > Cloacimonadaceae (SeqCode) > Cloacimonadaceae bacterium (SeqCode). Next base: position 1,280 of record JAUYAR010000096.1, read on the forward strand.
GTTCAGCATAACGCAGCTCGTCCAAAGCTGCGGTGAGATAGATCCTTGCGTTTCTATGCGGATCGTATGTCGCTCCGGCATAGATCATTACGTTGTCACGGTCGCCCTGATTGTGTTCCGTCACCCGCCAAAAAGTATGAGGCAGGAGATAATTCACATCGATACTGCGATTGCCATAGATGATCGATTCGCCGCCGAAAATCTGCCACAAGTCCTTGTGCCGGTATGATATTTGATGGATGGCGATGTATTTGTCCGAAAAGCTTTCATCGGCGAGTTTGACGTTTCGGGTGCTATCCGCCATCAGGGAACCGTGCATGAAGGAAAGCGTGAATGCACCGATTTTGCCCTCTGAAAGAAGATAGCCAAAGTCGTTTGCGTGGTCGTTGAGGATGATGCTGCCGGATATGTTGTCGCCCACGCGAAATTTGCCTCTGCCTAATGCTGCGGTGAGATAGCGATTGCGGAAACTGATGTCCGCGTTTAGGTTATCCATTTGGATCGTGTTTTTTTTGTGGGTGTGCCAGCCATCGATGAGAGGAGCATCGGCAGCGGCGTCAAGATCACCATAAAAGCCGCCGTTCCACCACAGGGCGCGCAAACGGAAACTTTCGCCAAGCTTTGAATTGAAGCGAAAGCCCTTGTACCAAAAGCCATAGGAATCTTCCTCTTCAATGCGATGATCATAGCCGGCGATGACGTTTAGCCTGCTTTTGAAAGCGATTATTGTATCCGCAAAGGCATAATCAAGCATGTGTTGGCGCGGCTCTCCGATGCGGAAGAAATCGATCACGGCATTTCCAAACTTGCCTATGCCAGAGAAAGGATGATCCAATCCGGCAGGCATATCTCCAAGTTCCACATCGTAATAGCTGTCGTTGTCGATCAGAAAACCGGATGTGACGCGGGAACGGACAACGGGATTGAAAGCCGAATCGGGAGCAAGCAATTGTGCGGTCAGGGGCATCGCCATTAGACAAATCAAGAGCGTGAAACCGGCGGTTTGACCAATTCTTATTCTCATGTAATACAACCGTTTAAAGTTCTTCATCGATGTCCCTGCCTCGGCTTTTGGCAATGATCCGTTCCACGTCTTTGAGGGGAATATTGAGCTCTCTGGATATCTCTCGTGCGTTCCATCCGTCTTTGATTAGTTTCATCACCATGCGGGTTCTGGTGTCGGAATCCAATAGCAGAGACCCGCCTGCGGGTTCTTTTTCCGGTCGGTTCAAGCTCCGCTTTGAAAAATAGCGAATGAAACGAATGATGACCAACAGCAGGATCAGCCCGATCAGAATCAGCAGCAGCGGATCGCGATGCGTGAGCAAAA
>JAUYAR010000097.1 GCA_030693415.1 Candidatus Cloacimonadaceae bacterium
ATGCATGAGCAATCGCTGATTGCCAATCTGAACATCTCCCAAATCTGTCAAGAAAATGTAAAATGGAAGCACTTAGACCACTTATTCTCCAAGTGCTCTGGTAAAGCAGCGTAGAATGGTGATGGTTTTTGAACAGTCTCCTCTCGGCGGAAGGAAAGCCCATGAATATTCTTCTTGACAAATATATCAAAGGATAATAGCGTGCCGTCATGGAAACGTGTGTTGACCATACTCATCATATTGTCAAGGGTTTATGCGAACAAATCCTTGATTCCGGGATATCGAATGATACCCCTAAGGGGGGATAGACGTGATTTTAGCACCCATTGCCCCGATTCCTGATCTGATGATCTTCACGCTCAAATCCTTGCCACAGTTTCTTCCATTATCACCATTCAGACGCATGAGAATCCAAACCAATCTGAGTATCCATCTGATCCATAATGGTATAAAGCTTGATAAATACACCCAATAGAACACTTAGGAGGTTCAAAATGAAACTAAGGAAAACGGCTATATTGATCATGCCGCTATTGATTCTGGGCATGATGATCGTTTCCTGTGCCAAAAAAATCACGGAGCCGAACGATCTGTCGGCTGCTAATGTCTATGCAAGAGAAGGGATGGCAATGCTAAATCAGGTTATCCTCGATATGGAAGACAGCGAAAATCAAGAGTTTAACAGCCCTGAGGATGTGTTGCTTCAAGCCACCTTCAATCAGATCGAAGCCAAGTTTCTAAGAGCGCTCGAGCTCGATGCGGATAATCCCATGGGAAACCTGGGCATGTCCATTCTGGAAATCATCCGGATCAATTACGACGCGGAGCTTTGGGCAATGATCGAGGATGGCGGAAACCTCAAAAAAGGCTCGAAACGGATTATCAACAACCAGTTCCAATTTCTTGCCGATGCTCCCCTGATCGCTCTGAAACAGATGAACCCGGACAAATCCTCCGCCATGTCCATCATGCGCCTGCAAAACTATATCAAGACCGCGATCATACCCCGGCTGAACAATTCCATCCGGTATCTGGGAGACGCAGTGGCTTTGGCGGATTCCAACATGATCATGATCGACACCGGCGAGGAACTCGTGGAAGTGGATTGTGGAGAAATCTTCGCGTTCCGTGCTACGGTGCATGCCGTCAATGCGGCGTTTAACCTGATGGTGGCATATAACTGGGATATGGTGGATACGGGCAACGGTTATGACTGGATTTCGCAGATTGCCAATATTGACGTCCCCGCTGTTCCTGGGGATGAAGCCTATGCCTATCATGTCGAAAGCACCATGCAAGGCAACACGCTGTATATCGACTATTGGGATGGAGATTATTCTTTTAATGCCGAAAACGCGTTGGGAGCCGAGATCCAGGCAAAAATCCTGAAACATAACCTGGACAATAACGCCAGCTTTGGCGTGATCGCCAATCAGACCTATCTAAACGGCGCCCGCAACGGCATCATCAACGCCGCCAGAGATATCCGTCTCTGCACCGGCTATATCCTCAGCGAAACCGACACCCAAAACAACGACGTGATCAAGATCGAACATATCATTTCGCTCAACGAAGACATTGCTGATGATGATGAAGGACCCAATTTTGCCCAAGACTGGGATTCTGTCGATGACATTGCCACATGGTTGGAAACGATCGTGAGCGGACCTTATGACATGTTTGAAAACAACACTCAGTTCACGATCAATCTGGGCGCGTTCTTCAACGGATCGATCACCGATGTTCGGGATGTGATCCCCTATTTTCACTGGAACAATCCCAGCGTTTCATGGGTGGAAAACTATATCAGTAATGAACACAATTGGAACGTAGGCGGTAGCCACTACTTTAATTATCAGGGAGTATGGACCACGATCACCGGTGTAGTTTACGTGGTGAACCGCTATCATAGGCTGGAGGTGAACCCGGGCTACCCCACCGATCCTCAGGGCAATGCAATCGATTCAAATGATGTGCCATATTTCCCGGATTATACTTTCAAAGGAGTGTTGCCTGGAATGAACCGCGCCAAGTTCATCCAGCTTTTCGGATAGGAGATGCGGGCAGCGCTATTGTTGTTGGGGGTATATTTTGCGATATACCCCCTTTGTTTGAGCGCTCAGACAGATACTTCATCCGATGTCGAGCCGGATGCTTGCCCACAGCGGCAGATATATTCCTCACTGGAATTGATCGACTATTATCAGATCAAAACCAGGCGTGATCCACAGGGTTTCTTATACAGCTATTCATTCAAAGCCGGTTGGGATCAAAGACATGGTTTTGGGAGGCTCGCATTTGAGTATCGGCAGCAAAATCTGATCGGCGAAATCTCCAATCTCCACAATGAAGATGACCGCATTGATTTCGATATGCCGGACAGCGGACTCCGCATCGATTGCAAAATCCGGAAAAACAATATAACCTACAACCCCCTTCTGATCTTGGGAAATGACTTTGGCGGAGGATTTGCTTGCGAGTTGGAATCTTCGGGAGCATCCTGGCAGGGGGCGCTTTCAGCCAAAAACCATCACGCCTACCTGAACTATAAGGTGCTAAGCCACTCAGGGGAGATTCCCTTCCACTGGGTGTTGGCAAAAGCTGCGGCAGGATACCGGAGAAACACCCTTGTAGCATCACTGTGGGCGGAAAAGACCCTACCCTATGCATCCGATTCGCTATATAGCAACCGGGTTTTTATCAGCCGGATCGGACTGACAGGAGAGTATGGCTGGAATCAATCCTGGATCGCATCCGCCAGCACTGCCTTTACCAATGCCGGCGCAGAGCTCAGATATCGCGGGGAACAATATGGCAAGCTGGATATTTTGCGCTGCCTTGAGTTCTATTCCAAAGTGGAAAAGCGCACAGAGCGTCTGCACTATGGATTTGGCGTGGATGCCTGGCTCAGCGGCATCGGAGATGACTCATATTTCGATATCTGGCCCTTTACCGCTTGGGATATTTTCCTTGCCCATCGCACCCGGATCAAGAGTTTCACGATCCAAGCCGCCTCTCCCCATCTGGGAGCGCTCTATTCTTCAAAACGCGAAACGGAAAACGGATTCGGTTTCTCGGCAGGGCTTTCCTACCATCATCTGTTTCACAGCGAAGACATCCTGATCCGAAACCGCATCGTGGTGATGTATCCCTTCTTCTTTACCTACGAAAACTACCGATATGATTTTCACGATGATGTGAACGGCTATTTCAAGCTGCCGCTGCGCCTGGGATACCGGTTTTCCAAAACAAAGATAAGCCTTGAGGCGCAACAGCTTGCCCCAATAAAATGGAGCAATATCTTCAAAACCGATATCATTGATCCGGTGCCCGATCCCGATTCCGGACGCAGACAATGGGGTGGATCTTCAATAAAGCTGAGTTTCAGCGCCGGATGGTAGCGTGATGTCCTTTTTTCTGGATATTTAGAATACCTCTTCCATCCGATACATTTCTTTGTACATCCCGGCTCCGTTTTCGGTCTGATAGTGATAAACTCTCATGGGTAGAAAGTGTCCAAAAGCGATGCCCAGAGCCATGCAGATCGAGGTCGGAGCGGATTGAAAGAGGTGGATTTTCCGCCAAGTTTGTTCGTTCTTTAGATAATTGAACAGCGAATTGATCTCCTGAACCACCGGCAGCCAGTCTTTACCCGGGATGAAACCCTGATCTTGTTTGAGGGATAGCAGAGACCCGCCTGCGGGTTCTTTTTCCGGTCGGTTCAAGCTCCGCTTTGAAAAATAGCGAATGAAACGAATGATGACCAACAGCAGGATCAGCCCGATCAGAATCAGCAGCAGCGGATCGCGATGCGTGAGCAAAA
>JAUYAR010000098.1 GCA_030693415.1 Candidatus Cloacimonadaceae bacterium
CCTCAACCTCTAAGATTGCTTGCTTGATATCATTGTCTTTCATGGCATACTCCTTAAGTTAGTTTGGAAACCATACTATTTATGCGGGTATGTATGTCAAGCTATTTCTTCAGCAGCTATAGAAAATGCCCAAACTCCAGATTACGGACTAAGTCCGTATTGACTCCGTAATGCTAAGGGGGATGTAGCGCAGCATGCCGATGCTGCGGATCGGGGAATGGATCGGAAAATGCAGTGTGTAGTACATCGGGAGATTTGAACAATCTCCGATCGTTCGTAAAATATCCTACTCACAAAGTTCTTGACACGAATATCGATTCCGCATCACATGGCACAATCATCATCAAGAGAGGATATCGCAATGAAAAGTACGTTTCTGATCATCGTCGCGCTGGTGATTGTATTGCTGTTTGTGAGCGCCTGCGCGCCCGGCATGAACGATCACAACAAGGAAAAACCTGCCGGATTCCTGTGGGGTATCTGGCACGGATGGATCGCGCCTATTTCACTGATTTGGAAACTCTTTGTGCCGCAAGTCGGCATCTATGAGGTCAATAACTCCGGCTGGACTTATGATTTTGGCTTTTATATTGCCATTATCTCCGGCTTCGGCGGATTATCTTTGAACAGGAGCAGAAAGAAGAAGTGAGCAAAAGAATCACAGCTATTGAGCTTGCGGATGCGTCAGACGGGGATGTCCGGCACCACTATGAAACCAGTGTGTGATTTTATATATCATATTGGAACTGTAAGTATATGGCATAGTTAGCTTTGGATTGAGCGGTACACCTATTTCAAACTTTGTCCTGATCCTCACCGCCGCGATTTGGGGGTTTGCCTTTGTGGCGCAACGCAAGGGCATGGAAACCCTGGATCCCTTTACTTTCAACGCTTTGCGCTTTGCCTTGGGAACCGGTTTTTTGTACCTGCTGAAATTGATCTTAAAAAAGGGAAAAGGAGTCCATGAAGGGGTGTCAAGCGGCAAACCAATGCTGCTATTGGGTTTGATCCTCTTTATCGCTGCCTCTTTGCAGCAGTTTGGAATCGTCTGGACCAGTGCCGGAAATGCGGGATTCATCACGGGGCTTTATGTGTTATTTGTTCCTTTGATCGGGTTGTTCAGAGCGCAAAAACTGCGCTTAAGTGTGATTGGAAGCGTGGTTTTGGCGGTGGCGGGCTTGTATGTAATCAATCTTGGAGCCGATCTGAACATGTCTATTGGAAACGCTTGGGTGCTCGTCAGTGCCGTCTTTTTCGCGATCCATGTGCAAATGGTGGACAAGCTTTCCAAGCTGCACTCCGCCATTGACTTGGCAATGCTCCAATTCAGCGTGTGCGCGATTTTGAGTTTCGGCTTTGCCGGTGCTCATCATCTTATTAAAATGGGTTCCTCTATGGAAGTGAATCTGCTCGTAAGCAACATCATAAGCGCTTCCCTGCCAATTTTTTATGGAGGAATCATGTCCGTTGGGATTGCCTACACGCTGCAGATATTTGCCCAAAAGCGGGTGCAGCCTACCACGGCTGCGATCATACTTTGTTCGGAAGGGCTCATTGCCCTCTTTGGCGGATGGCTGTTATTGTCCGAAAAGATCGGTCTATCCACGCTGCTTGGCGCTTTTCTCCTTCTGACGGCGATGCTGCTCAGTATTCTGCGACGGGGCGGAAAAGTTTTTTTGATTGACAAAAAAGGGACTGTAAAAACTTAGTAACCGAACACGTGATTCGAATAAGGAATTTAAGGATAGAGATAATGTTATACACAATTGCTTTGATCATTCATGCCATCATCTGCATCGCGCTGGTGCTGATTATTTTGGCGCAAACATCCAAAGGCGGCTTGGATGCCAATCTCGGCGGCGCGGCGATGAACGTCTTTGGCGGCAGTGGAGCTTCAAAGTTCCTCAAAAAATGGACTCAGATTCTGGCTTTGGTTTTTGTAGCCTCATGTCTGTTGTTGGCATTTCTGGTGCGCGATGCTCGCGGAACCAATATGGACAAGATACAGGAACGCCAGAAGAAGCTTGATGCCGCAGCAGGAACAGCTCCAGCCGGCACCGAACAACCGGTTCCTTTTAATAGCACTCCTTAAACAGTTTTTTCAAGTAAGCAGAAGTGGTGGAATTGGCAGACACGCAAGACTAAGGATCTTGTGCCTTTAACGGGTGTGCGGGTTCGAGTCCCGCCTTCTGTACCAAATATAACGCGACCTTCACTGGTCGCGTTTTTTTACTTTGGCTTTTTGAAAGAGAGGATGATCTGATATACTTGGTTGCGTGGATATTCGCTGCTTAATTCTTCCAGGATCGCTGATGCTTGTTTGCCCGATCTGAGCATATCTTTCACCAGATACCGCAATTGTCCGGGATCAGGAACAGTCTCTTTTAAACAAGGCTCGATCAGGATCACAAACTCGCCTTTCTCCATCACCTGATAGTCTTCAAGTAGGCTTCCCAAATCGGTTCTTATGTATTCTTCATAGATTTTGCTAAGTTCACGGGCGATCACGATTTGCCGCTTGCCAAGGTGTTTATAGAGCTCCATGAGGGTCTTTTTGACGCGGTGAGGCGCTTCATAAAGAATAACGGTATCCGGCGAGACGACAATTCTCTGCATGATCTGCTTACGATCCTTTGGTTTTTGCGGCAGGAATCCCAGAAACAAAAAACTGCTGCATGGCAAACCACTTGCTGTGAGCGCAGGCACGAATGCCGTTGCCCCCGGTAGAGCGATTACTTCCACACCCTCGTCAATAGCGGCTTTGACGATGATTTCCGCTGGATCGGATATTCCCGGACTGCCGGCATCGGAGATGATCGCCACATCTTTCCCCTGTTCGAGAATTGCCATAATCTCCGGGATACGGCGTTTTTCACTGAATTTGTGATAGCTGATCAGCGCGGGACAAGGGATCTGAAAGTGCTTCAGCAACCTTCGGGCGGAGCGGGTATCCTCAGCGGCGATCAGGGTTGCGGATTTGAGCGTCTCCAATCCCCGCAGGGTCATATCTCCCAGATTGCCGATGGGAGTGGGCACAAGATATAGTTTCCCGCTTTTCATCTTTTCCTCTTTCAGAGAATCTGGTTTAGATGATCTTGAGCTCGGATCCGATTTTGACAAAAGACTGAATCGCCCTGTCCAAATGATAAAGTGAATGAGCTGCGGAGATTTGAACCCTGATGCGTGCTTGTCCCACGGGCACCACCGGGAAAGTGAAACCGATCACGTAAACTCCTTCCTTGAGCAGCTTGTCCGCCATCTGAACTGCCAAAGCTTCGTTGTAGATCATCACCGGGACGATTGCCGTGTCGCCGAAAATGATATCAAAACCAGCTTCCACCATGCCTTTGCGGAAATAATTAGCATTGGTCATCAGATGATTGCGGAAATTGGTGCTCTCCGTGAGCATGTCCAAAATCTTGATCACTGCCGCGACGATGGGAGGCGCGATCGTATTGGAAAAAAGATATGGACGCGAACGCTGGCGCAGATAGTCGATCACTTCCCGGCTGCCGGAAATGCATCCACCGGATGAACCCCCAAGCGCCTTGCCAAACGTTGTGGAGATGATGTCCACCCGTCCCTGCACATTACAATGTTCGATCGTGCCCCTGCCTGTGGCACCGATATATCCGGTCGCATGAGAATCATCCACCATCACGATGGCATCATACTTTTCCGCCAGATCGCAGATCTCCGGAAGCCTGGCAATATCACCATCCATGGAAAAGACTCCGTCCGTCACGATGAGCCGAAACTTTGCCGATTTCGCATCTTGAAGATTTTGCTCCAGTTCTTCCATATTGGAATGGGCATAACGGTATCTCTGAGCTTTGCAGAGACGAACGCCGTCGATGATGGAGGCGTGATTGAGGGCGTCGGAGATGATAGCACTGTCTTCACCCAGCAGCGGTTCAAAGACTCCGCCATTGGCATCAAAGCAAGAAGAATAGAGGATTGTATCTTCCATGCCGAGAAATTTGGAAACCTTGGCTTCGAGTTTTTTATGGATCTCCTGAGTGCCGCAGATAAAACGCACGGATGCGAGTCCAAAGCCCCATTCATCCAACGCTTTTTGGGCTTCCTTGATCACGCTCGGATGATTTGCCAAGCCAAGATAGTTATTGGAACAAAAAATAAGAACGTCGCGTCCGTCAGCCATACTGACCTCGGCGCTTTGTTGCGAGCCCAGCACTCGTTCAGTTTTGTATGTGCCTGCTCCCAGAATGGCATCAAGCTGTTTTCTGATTTCGCTATTGAAACGTTTTGACATTTAAAACCTCTTGCAATAGTAGTATTTTTTCCCTCACGTTTTGATAAACGATGATTCTGTCAATAGAAAAAGGGCTCGTATGATTCTTCAATCGTGGCTCAATGGTATCCTGAGCGGTAAAAAAAGCGTCTCTTCCGTGTAGAGAAGAGACGCGTTATCGTTATCAGAATTTCTCTGTTTCAGTTACCGTACATCGTGATGATTTCGTTCTTGGTTTTGCCCAGAATGTCATACTTCCTGCCCACCTTGATGAAAGCCGCGAGGGCTTTTTCCAGATGGTGCATATCGTGAGCTGCGGAGATCTGGGTGCGGATTCTGGCTTTTCCTTGTGGAACCACAGGGAAGAAGAAACCGATGGCATAGACTCCTTCCTCAAAGAGATCGAGGGCGAAATCCTGGGAGAGCTTGGCGTTGAAGAGCATCACCGGCACGATGGGAGTGTCTCCCTTTTGCAGGATAAATCCCGCTTCGAGCAGATTCTTGCGCCACCAATCCGAGTTTCTTTCCAGCTTGTCCCTGCGTTCGGTGGTTTTGGAAAGAATGTCCAAAACCTTGATCACTCCTGCCACCACTGGGGGTGCGATGGTGTTTGAGAACAGATAGGGGCGTGCTTTTTGACGGCAGAGTTCGACCAATTCTATTCTTCCGGAGACGCATCCACCGGAGGCGCCGCCAAGTCCTTTGCCGAAGGTGGTGGTGATGATGTCGATCTTGCCCATCACGCCGCACTTTTCATGAGTTCCACGTCCGGTCTTGCCAATGAAACCGGAAGCGTGCGATTCATCCACCAGCAGCATGGCGTCATACTTTTCGCACAGCGCGACCATCTCATCCAGCTTGGCAGTGTCGCCATCCATGGAATAGACTCCATCCGTGATCACAAGTTTGTGCCGCTTATCGCTGTGGAGGATGAGTTTATCTTCCAGATGTTTCATATCCGAGTGCTTGAATGAATCCGTCATGGCTTTGCAGAGCCGGATTCCGTCGATCAGTGAAGCGTGCACGAGGCGGTCTGAGATCATCACATCCTCTTCGTTCAGGATGGCTTCAAAGACACCGGCATTGGCATCCATGCAGGAAGGAAAGAGGATGGTATCTTCGGTGCCAAGGAATTCGGTGACCTTGCGTTCCAGCTCTTTGTGAATATCCTGCGTACCGCAAATGAAACGTACTGAGGACATGCCGTAGCCACGTTCTCTCAAGCCTTCGTGTGCGGCTTCCACCACTTCCGGATGGCTGGACAATCCCAGATAGTTGTTGGCACAGATATTGATGACTTTTTTTAGCGGAGCTCCGGGAGGGAATTCAACTTCGATCACTGCATCCTGCACGGAATGGATGTAGCGTTCGATCTTGAAAATCCCCGCGTCCTGCAGGGCCTTGATCTGCCCCTGATAAGAGGTACGTACTTTGTCGCTATACGCCATTATCCCCCCCCCTATTTATTCAGGAATTCCTGCACCAATACGGTAATCTTATCGACGGTGTCGAAAGCTTCCGGAGTTGCTCTATCATCGGGCAAGCTGATCTTGTATTTGGTTTCCAGAAAGCGTTTCAGGGAAACCATCGAGAAGGAATCGACATAGCCTCCGGAAATCAGAGCCGTATCGTATGTGATCTCGTCATCCTGATCTTCCATGTATTCCTGGATCACGTATTCCAGTACTACTTTGCGAATTTCGTCCATTTGTTTATCTCCTTTGGGGTTTATTATCAATCGTCTTCGAGGGATGAGATATCGCCCAAGTCTTCACCGGCTTCCTGAGCTTTGAGCAGACGGCGCATGATCTTGCCGCTGCGGGTTTTGGGCAGGCTTGCCACAAACTCCATTTCCTGCGGCATCGCCAGAGGGGAGAGTTTTTTGCGGATGAAGTTCATGATTTCCAGATCGAGTTCATCGCTGGCAGTGTATCCCGGTTTGAGGCAGATGAAGGCTTTCACCACTTCCATATTGATAAAGTCCGGCTTTGCGACCACTGCGGATTCGGCTACTGCAGGATGTTCCAATAGGGCGGATTCCACTTCAAAGGGGCTGACCAGATGTCCGCCGGTATTGATGATATCGTCGTCGCGTCCCACAAACCAGTAGTATCCATCCAGATCGATGTATGCTCTGTCGCCGGGAATATACCAGCCTTTGCAGAACTTTGCGCGGTAAGTGGTTTCATTGTTCCAATACATTCTCATCATGGCGGGCCAGTCCGGTCTGAAACCGATCAATCCAATCTTGCCGGTTTCCTTGATCTCTTCATAAGATTCGGCATCCACAACGGTGCCGGTGATCCCGGGGAAGGTTTTGCCCATCGAGCCGGGTTTGATCTTCATGCCCGGAAAGTTGGTGATCATGATCGAGCCGGTTTCGGTCTGCCAATAACTATCGTGAAATTTGAGTCCAAAGACCTTTTCAGACCAGATCACGGCTTCGGAATTGAGCGGTTCGCCTACGCTGGCAAGGTGTCTAAGGCAGCTCAGATCGTATTTGGTGATGACTTCGTCTCCAGCTTTCATCAGGGATCGGATCGCCGTGGGGGCGGAATACCACACTGAAATGCGGTGTTTTTCGATAAATCTGTACCAGGCGTCGGCGGAGAAACCGATGTCGTTCACGCACAGAGTAGCGCCCATCGCCCAAGCACCAATGATTCCGTAGGAAGTGCCGGTGACCCAACCAGGATCGGCAGTGCACCAATAAATGTCATTTTCCTGAAGATCGAGCACCCACTTGGTGGTGAGATACTGCGAAATTAGGGAATAGTGCACATGCTTCACGCCTTTGGGCATGCCGGTGGTTCCGGAGGTGTAATGCAGCACGGAGGGGCTTTCCGCCAGGGTGGGATAGACCTGAAATTCGTCCACGCGGTCCGCCTCATCCATTTTGAAGGCAATCTCTCGATCCTGCAAGGGAGATTTGCCGTTGTCATCGACAATAATGATGTGTTTGAGGTGGGGAAGTTTGTCCAATATCTTGCGGACTTTGCCCAAATGCTTTTTCTGAGTGATGATCGCCGTGGTTTCGGCATTTTCCAGTCTCACAGCGAGGGATTCGTCACCGAAGGCGGAAAAAAGCGGTTGGGCGATGGCACCGGTTTTGAGGATGCCCAGGAAGCCGATATATAGCTCCGGAATCCGATCCAAAAACAGGCAAACACGTTGCTCGGGCTCGATCCCGATCTTGCGTAAAAAAACGCCGAACACGTTGCTCAACTGGCGTACATCATTGAAGGTATAGCGTTTTTCCTTGCCGCCTAACCCTTCCCAAATCAATGCCAGTTTTTCGCCCATGCCCTTGTTGCAGATCCGGTCTGAGCAGTACCAACCAATGTTGATCACATCTCCCGCCTGATATTCGAGCTCCCGCTCAGCCAAGCTCCAGGAAAAGTTCTTGATTCTCTCATCATAGGAACCAATGTTGTGCATAGCAACCTCTCTAATTTTAGTAACTAATAGTCTCTGAATAATATCTAACTTTTGAACAGGAAACTCAATCTCCAGTGAATTGTCAACAATAATCTTTGGACGGAAGAAAATAAGGGATGAACTGCCACGACAAGTATTTTCTCTTGACAGATTAGATGTAAGTATATTATTCACTCCATAGCATGGATGGAGTTTCGATGAAAGCAGATATGTTCAGTTTGGCAGATAAACAAAGCCGGAAAGATGTGTTCGGGCAGAAACCCTTTCTGCTCTTTGATTTTGATGGCACGATCGCGGATTCCGTCCATCCGATGTATGAGTTGTTCAATCAGTTGGCACCAAAATATGGGATCAATCCGATCAGTCAGCAGGACTTTAGCATCATCCGCAGCATGTCTATCCCCAAGGCGTTCAAACACCTGGGAATTCCTTTCTACAAGCTCGCGCGAGCCATTCCCGTAGCTCTGAGGGAGTATCGCAAAATCATCAACGATCTCGAGCCCTGCGCCGGAATCATTCCCATGCTGAACAAGCTCCAGGCTGCAGGGATTCCCATGGCGCTGCTCAGTTCAAACAGCATTGAAAACGTGCATCTCTTTTTGGATAAACACGATATCCAGAGTTTCGACTGGGTGGAAGGAACCGGCGGCATCCTTAAAAAGCATACCAAGATCAAACACCAGATCAGAAAGCACAAGCTCGACCGCAGCCGCGTCATCTATGTCGGAGACGAAAGCCGGGACATTGTTGCCGCCCAAAAATGCGGCATCAGAATCATCTCGGTCTCCTGGGGTTTTCATACCGCGGAGCACCTCTGCTCCTTTGATCCGGACTTCCTCGTCAACAGAGCCGAAGAGATTGTGGATTTAGTGCTCAAAAATGACTCTCTGCTCCCCAAATCCCAACCCTCGTTCACACGCACATTTCAGACAATAATTTGCGCAACTGATCTTTTTGCCATGCATTAACTCCCTTACTTATTATCTTACTTGGCTCATGTCATCAATCCCATTCCGGTTGCAAACCGATGCTATGCTGTCAACCAAAATCAGGAAATTCCACCGCAGCATCGGCATGCCGCGCTACATCCAAAGTGTTAATCAAGCCTTAATCAAGCGTTAATCAAGCGTTAGTTTTATTACGCTTGATTAACGCTTGATTAAGGCTTGATTAACGCAGCCAAGGCGGAGAGCAGCTTCCCAAACAGGTAGCGCAGCATGCCGATGCTGCGGAAGCTGTGTAGTGGAAGCTGTGTAGTGCCAATGCCGATGCTGCGGTGATGCGGTGGTGCGGAACTGTCAATATTGTTATTGTTAACAATAATATCGCTGAATGAAATTACGCATACCCTCTCCCTGATTCAGCCTTCCGTTTTGGCATAACATAAGCCCCGCCAAGTTTTGACGTATCCCGCTGATGATAAAGAGCTTAATGTGCGTTAAAGCCAAGACTGAAACCGCAGTATGGATTTATGCAGGTAGTTGCGGAGCTTCCAAATTCCTGATCTTCTGCCGGATTGTTTCTTTCTGCCTTGTAAATTCCGCCATTTGGGCAGCGTTGAGTTTTTCGGCGCCGACCATCTTGAGTTGGTTGGGATTGACGAAACTGTTTCCTTTCATCAGTCCGAAATGCAGATGCGGGCCGGTGGATTTCCCGGTGCTGCCAACCCTTCCTATGATCTGACCGCGTTTAACGGTTTGTCCGCTTTTCACGCTCATTGAGCTGAGATGTGCGTATTGGGAAATCATGCCGCTGGAGTGTTTGATCCGGACATGGTTTCCCCAGCCTCCATTGTAGCGGGCTTCGATCACTGTGCCATTGGCAACTGAAAAAATCGGTGTGCCATAGCGGGCTCGATAATCCACTCCCTGGTGCTGCGCCCAACGTCCATAGACGGGATCGATCCTTCTGCCAAATTGGGAGACAACGTGGATCGATGAGAGAGGAAAACCGACACCGCTAATGATGTTACTCTTACCATCGCTGTCGTAGAGACCGGTGAGAACGGATTTTTCGCTGTCGTCCTCGAAACGAAAGAGTTCATGCGTGCCGGTGCGGGTGCCGCTATAGGAAGCAAAGAGTATTTTTCCACCTTTCATGCTTTTCCCCTTGAAGATCCGTTCTTCCACCAAGAGCTTGTAGGTATCGCCTTCTCGTGCGTCGCGGCGGAAATTGATCTTGGCTTCGAGACCGTTGTTGATCTGTTGTTTTTGCATCGGGTTGAGACCCTCTGCCAGCAGTGAGGAATCCAATGTGCCGGAGAGATTTCCGTTGATGATGCGGGTGCGGATTTCCACCGGCAGGGATTCAAGGATGTAGAATAGCGAGTCGTTTTGCACGCTGAAGAGGTGGCGGGTGGTTTCTTCCTGGATAAAGACCATTTTTTGAATCTTGTTGTCGGTCTCGGAAAGCAAGATTTTGAGGGTGTCGCCGGGTTGGATAGTGGTCACGTCAATGTATTCTCCAAACCGGTATGAGACGAGGGCAATGTTCCAAGGCGGAACTTCGTTCTTTTCCAGAACGGAAAAAATGCTGCCGCCGGCAGGGATGATCTCTGTGATCCAAGGATCCGGCGGGGCTTTTTCGAAATCGGTTTGCCGATGCGCTTTTGCCTTGCCCGGAGCGATGATGCTCATCAAGCTGAAGGTAAGCAGCAAAACAACGATCAAACCCAGAAGTATATGTTTTCCATGATCTTGCATATTGTCTCCATGTTCCGGCAAAATCCGGAATCAGGTGTTGAAAATAATGGTCATTCCGCCGGGTGATAGTGGATGTGCACGTTGCGCAAGCCACTGCTGTAGTTTTCTAAGAGTATCTCTTCCACCGCGTGGGAGATTTCATGTCCGGCTTCGACGCTAATGTTTCCGCTCACGCCAATGGACATGTTTACGGTATAATATGGGCCGAAACGGTGTATGCCAAGATCGTCAATACGGATCACTCCCGGAACATCGAGCACGATGCGGCGGACTTCCTTGTGAAAATCGTCATCCGGAACGCTGTCCATAAGCTCTCTTGAGGATTCCATGACGATCTCGACCCCGGTTTTGATGATATAAATGGCGACGACTGCTCCGGCGGCAGGATCCATCCAATAGTATCCCATGCGTCCGAATATGAGACCCGTGATCACCGCGATGGAAGCCATGATGTCGTTGAAATGATCGTTTGCCAATGCTTTAAGAGTAGGATTGCGGGTGGCTGCAAAAGACCGTTTGGTGTAAGTATAGAGGATGATCTTCGTGATCAATGTGCCGCCGGCGATGTATAGTGCCAGGCTTGCGGCGGCGTGCCCTTTTTCGGAAGAAGCGACAAGATCATAGACCTTGTTGATCGATTCCCAGAAGATGGCGATGCCGGTGGTGAGGATGAAGGCTCCGACCACGATGGCGGAGATCGTTTCCAACTGACGGTGTCCGTAGGGATGTTCCGCGTCCGCCGGTTTTCTCGCATGATGCATAAATATCTTTACTGCAACGTAATAGATTACATCCGAGGTGGAGTTTATGCCATCTGCCAACAAGGCATGGCTGCGGCCAAGGATACCGACCGTCGTCTTAAGCACCGCCAGGACGAAGTTCGTCACCATGCCGAGGTTCACGGTCATATTGGTCTGTGTGTCTCTGTCCTTCAAATCTCCAGCTCCATTATGTCGATCAAGTCATTATCCGGAAAGCTTTCTCTGAGACGCATACGGAAAGCTTCAGCATCCTTGGGATCCATGCCGATGCCATTGGCATTGACCGCGATCGTCTTGATTTTATAGGGTATCAGCACCTTGGGACGATAGTTATGCAAGAATGCTTCCAAGCTTGGTAGAGATAGTTTCAGGCACTCGGGATGGCGCAGCAGGATGCTTGCACCCATACGGTCGAGGATAGGTTTCAGCTTGGGGAGGGAAGTTTCCGTGATCGCTCCGGGAATGAATAAACCACTGATGTTCGGGTGCTTTTCAGTTAGTTTTTCCAGATCAACCTCATTGCCGATCAGGCTGTCGAAGCCGGTGCTAAACCACTTTTTCCCGCAGCAGAGAAGAAGGTGGGCAGTGAAAGACAATTTGCGGAAGAGCTGACTCTTTTCGAGGATGCAATCGTTTATGGGGATGGAGTTTAGCAGCAAAAGCCGCTTTAACTCGGTGATAATGCTTTCCTCTGAACCAAAACTGGCTCCGGCGATGAGTATGAGGGCGTCCAGAACCTCCGACTGACCGATCGCCTTACGATCCAGTGAGCCGTCGATGAGCACCTTTCGGGCACCGTGATGGCGAAGTCTTTGCACTGCTTTGATCTGCTCCGAACCGCTGGCGGGACCCGTGATCTCTGTCGTGAGGCTTTGTCTGCATTGTGCCAGCCAAAGGGGGCGAAGTTCGTTTCCGAAGGCGAGCCTTTCCAAGATACGGACGTCGCTGCCATGAGCATTTAAGGTGTTTGTATCGCAACAGAATATGCTGCCGGACTGAAGCCTGACGCGGGGTTTTGGAATGTTAAAAACCCGGTCGCTTTCCTCGCCATCGATGCCTGTGCTGAGAACTCCGAAGGAGATTTCCGGATTATTAGCCAGAATATGATTGAGGAGAGTGGTCTTGCCGGCATTTTTACAGATACCGACAATAGCGATCACGCAGATGCCATCATCGGATATCCATTCAAAGGGCATAAACACCTATTTTTCGCGGCGGTTATTGCGTTTTGTGTCCGCCGGACCGATCGATACTTTCTTTCCACGCAGCAGAGCCATCACGCCTTCGACTGATTTTCGCTCTTCCGGACAGAGGTTTTTGTAATCGGAATCTTTGATCATTTCGAAACCGGGCTCAGTGTATGCCGTGATGAATCCTTCATAGTTGCGCAGAATTATCCTTCCAGGCATCTGGGAGATCAGATAATTTGGCATCACGGGAATCTTGCCGCCGCCGCCGGGAGCGTCCACCACAAAAGTGGGAACACACAAGCCGGAGGTGTGACCGCGCAGGGATTCGATGATCTCGATGCCTTTGGAAACCGGAGTGCGGAAATGGGCTATCCCTTCCGAAAGATCGCATTGATAGATGTAATATGGGCGGACGCGGTTGCGAACGAGAGAATGCACGAGCTGTTTCATCACATCGACGTTGTCGTTGATGCCTTTCAGCAACACGGATTGGTTGCCCATCACGACACCGATTTCAGCAAGCTTTGCAAGTGCCGTGGCAGAATCAGGAGTCATTTCCTGAGGATGGTTGAAATGCGTGTTCAACCAGACGAATTTATACTTTCTCAAGACCGCCAGCAGGCTTTCAGTGATCCGCTGAGGTAATACCACCGGCAGGCGTGAACCGATGCGAACGATGTCCACATGCTCGATCAGGCTCAGCTTTTCCAAAATCTCGTCCAAACGCTGGTCTCCCAGAGTGAGTGGATCTCCGCCGCTGAGGATGACATCCCGGATTTCCTTGTGATTGCGGATATATTCAAGCGCTTTTTCCACGTTTTCGCGCGGCATGGGAGCATCGTGTTCCCCTGCTTTTCTGCGTCTGGTGCAATGCCTGCAATACATGGCGCACTGGTCGGTGACCAAAAGCAGCACTCGATCCGGATAGCGATGCGTCATTCCCGGCACCGGAGCGTCCGCGTCCTCGTGCAAAGGATCCGCCATATCCGAAAGAGTAATGTCGCCTTCGGCAATGCGGGGAATCGCTTGCATGCGGATCGGATCCAATGGATTGGATTGATCAATCAGCGATAGATAATGTGGAGTGATCGCCATGCGGAAGGAAAAAGCGTTGGATTGGGCTACCGCTTCCTCTTCTGGGAGCAGATTGATATACTTTTTCAGCGTGGCAAAATCCGTGATCCGATGTTTGAGCTGCCAGTGCCAATCATGCCACTGCTCATCGGTTGCGATGCTGCGAATTGCAATAATCTCGCTCATGATATTATCCTTTTCAATCTGTGTATCTTTCCTTGAAAAGACGCATCAATACGGGGTTGCGGCGCAAAAGATCGATGGAAACTGCGGCATGGTGATGGGCATAGCCGTTGCCGAGAATCATATCCACGTCAGCTCCAATGCCTTCGGCACCAAGGGCGGCTTTGGTGAATGAGGTCGCCATGGAGAAATAATAGACGATGCCGCGATCTTTGCATGCCATGATGGTGGGAAGCTCGGTGTCTTCGATGTTGACGACGTTGATGACGACGTCCGCCATTCTGCCGTTGGTACGTTTGGAAACTTCGTGCTGAATGGTGATGGCGTCCGTTGCGCTGGCGATGATTACTTCGTGGCAGCCGGTTTCAAGGCAGGTGGGGATGTAGCTCTCATTGCGAACCACACCGATGACCTTTCCGGCAACTCCGGCACGCTCTCTGGCGACCGCATTGCAAAGGATTCCGCTCTTGCCGTTGGCACCGATGATCACGACCGTATCTCCCGGGCGCACAAGACGTTCCACTTGAGCAGGAGCTCCGGCTACGTCAAGCACTGAGAGTGCCAGATTCTCGTCCATATCATCCGGCAGCTTGGCATAGATGCCGCTGGAGAAAAGAATCGCCTTGCCGGAGATCTCGACTTGATCCTTGTCCAAAAGGACGCGCTTGACGGAATCGATCTTGAGGGGAGTGAGTGAAAGGGAAACGAGGCTGGCGATCTTGTCGCCGATCTTGATCTCGTCTTTCATTTCAAATTTGTCACCGATGGCGGCTACTTTTCCGATCAGCATTCCGCCCGAGCCGGTGTCCTCGTTTTTGTGTTTACCGGTGCGGTTGGTGAGGTCGATAGCATGTTCTGCAAAAGCATTTTCAATGTCTTCGTGCCCTTGTCCGATCAGCTTGTTTTTGATCTGATGAAAGGAAGCGGAATCCACATTCAGACGGATTACGTCGATCAATAGTTCGTTGTCCCAAATCTCGGACATATCATTATTTAATACACGCGCGGGCTGCGGCAGCACGCCTTGGGGTTCGATCACGCGGTGCGTTCCGTAACGGCATCCTCCAGTTTTCATGCGAAAACCTCCATGTTCTTTATTTTTATTGCATTTATAGTGATAGTTACACAGCTTTCCACGATTTTCTGATGCACAATATTGTCAATGATTTTGAAGTCTGAATATGGAACTTGGTGCCGGAAAGCTATGATTGGCAGATATCCAATCCAATAAAGTGACAACGGAAACTGCAATATAATCATCTCACTATTGGCAGGGACTTGCTGAGCATAAATACTTTGAGGGCATTACGCCAGAGCTGTGGAACTATCATATTGGTGGCTATCAAGTTTTGCACAAATACCTCAAAGACCACAAGGGCAAGGACCCTCAGCGACTCTATCCATTATTGCCGCATGATGACGATTTTGTCCCTGACCATCAACCTTCAGGTAATGATAGATCAAAACAATGTAAGTGTGATCTAAAAGAAAAGCCCGAGGCAACCCGGGCTTTTCTTTTAGTCATTTGATGTCTGAGTTGTCAAATGCCAGGACATATTCCTGATACGTGTTTTGCTCATATGGAAGTATGTCGCTTTCTTTGATAACACAACCGTTAGAATCAAGCAAAGTCAGCTTATCATGAGTGAACAGAATCTCAAGCCCTGGATTTGGGGAAAAGTCACCCACAAGTATATTGTCGTTTTGTCCAATCTGTCTTACAGTTTCATTCCCATTGGGATACTCCCAAATAGGAGAGTTGAGTCCCAAATGTTGGTGTAAATTCCAACTCATTGTTTCTCATTTAATTGAAGACCTGAGCGCCAAGGCGGAGCAACTTTTCACTTTACACACTCTATACCTTTTGGTTATTGTAGCGATAATAATCATCCTGTTCAACAATAAAACCAAGGCTACTTTCTTGTCAACATCTTTTTTTAATCAAAAAAATAAATCTAGCTTATTGCGACGGGCTGAAACCCTGCGGAGCTTGCGGAGCTGGGCTTCAGCCCGTCGCGCGTGAGCGAGTCCCTGTCACTTATCTTATCCTGTTTTCAGCAATTTTTTCTGTGGGCTCCGTCAGGTAGAGCTTAGAGCTTGTCCAGTCCTCTGAGTATCCCTGCATGGAGGCTACTATCAGTCTAATATGACTATTTTCATTGAAGAAAATCCTAATGCGCCGCTCCCTGCGTCTAATTTCTTTACTCAATCGCTCAGCGAATTCGTAAACTTGATCGTTGTCCAGTGTGCCGGAGGGAAATCCAGGTAAACCGTAATCTTGTGATATGTGCTATCCAGCCAATCCCTCAGCTTATCTTTCCCCTTTTATTCAATTACTCTTATAAGCTCTGTCCAAATACCGTCCAAATTTGCAGCAAACATGTCTCATAAAACAGTCCAAAAAAGTCCAAACACGCGCTTGGACATTTCCAAAGCCAGTCCTATCTATCTCTCCACCAATCAAAGCATTATCATCACCTTACACTTGTGTCATAGCATGCAACTTTGGGTGTCAGTTTACAGCAGGCTGAACCAAACAACCTGCCAATCTGATTAGACATCTTTGCGTTCGGTCTCTATCATGCTGATGCCTTTCTTTAGCAATGCCTTGCGGGTGGAGGCTATCTATCCCGGAGATCATTCTGATCAGATACGCGCTGCCGGCGCAGGCTCTGCCAATATCCCACGCACCACCACAGAATACACTTTTAAAGATCTCTACAACTTAATCTGCTGCACTTTCCGCGCTGCGCTGAGATCATAGAAATCAGCCCGGTTGTCGATGATGCTCAGTTTCTTGCGTTCGGCGAAATACCAGTCGTTCAGGTGTTTCTGCTGTTTTTCCTTGCGGGCTTTGGAGATGATCTCGTTCTTTTGCTTTTCCCAGAGCTTCAGATCGGGCTTGTTTCTTTTCAGCACATGTCCAATGAACCAGCGACGGTTGTCTTCGATCAGAGAAGTGAATCCTCCGCTTTCGAGGATAAACAAAGCTTCGTTCAGAGCCGGCACCTTACCGATGGAGGTGATATTGTCGTCCCGCTTGAGTGATGACACTTCCACCACCATGATCGTATCGCGCTGAGCGGCTTGCAGATAGGTATTGGGGCTGTTGCTGCGCATGAAATCTTCGATGTAGTTATTCATGGTGTACATGCGTTTGGTGGTGGTGGCGCGATTGGTGATGGCTGCTTTTTCTTCTTCAAAGGGCAGATAATACTCCGGCAATTCTGCCGAAACTTCAAGGATATAGACGTCTCCATTGGCGGCATAATGAACGTCCGCGAGGCTGCCAACGGGATTTGAAAAGGCATAGCTTACCAGTTTCGGTTCGTTGCCGATATCGCGGATAAACCCATCCGTGGAAAAGAAAACCGGCGTTTGCCGCAATTGCAGATTCAGGTGTTTCGCAGCGCGATCGAGACCTGTTTCCCTCGCATTGGTATATAGTTCAGAGCTGTCGAGCTTGAGCTTTTGCAGGGTCTTTTCACCCGCTTCAATGCGGAGGAGGATATGCCTTGCGGAAACTTCCTCACCTTGTTCGCCACTTCTGCGTTCAAGAGTTTGGATGATGTGCCAGCCAAAACGGGTCAACACCGGTTCCGCAATTTCTCCGTCGGGAGTGGAAAAAGCTGCATGTTCAAATTCCGGTACCATTTGACCGCGCCGGAAGAAACCCAGCTCTCCCCCATTTTGGCTTGAACCGGGATCCTGAGACCACTGCTGCGCCATGGAGCCAAAATCGGCTTGATCCCTGAGCTTGCTTATTATCTCGTCCACTTTTTGCTTTGCGCTGAGAGAATCCGCAGCGGAAGGCGCTTTGGGAAAATGCACATAGAAAAAACGTCTGCCGTTTTCCCGGCGATAATCTTCCCGGCGTTCGCTGTAGAATTGCTGTGCGTCCGCTTCACTGGCATTGATATAGGTGAGTTTGTTGTAATCAAAGAAAATGATCTGGGCATCGATGGTGTCGCTTTGTTTCAACCAATCGGCTTTGATGCTGTCCGAGACGACGTTCACCTCCGCGCGGAGGGTGTTTAAGAGTTTGGTGTATTGATAGGTCTCGCGCACGGCGGCGATCACGTTTTTGCGGAATTCAGCATTGTCGGTGAGGGCGCTTTCATATTTCTTCTGGTCAAAATTGCCGTTGGTAGTTAGGTCTTTGATTTGTTTGATGCCTGCCGGAGGGTTCTTTTTGGCTTCGCTCATGAGTTCAGTTTCGCTCAATTTGATCTTGCCGGCTTTGATCGCAGCGTCATAGATATATCTGCCGATCAGCTCTTCCCAGCATTGTTCGTTGAGCTTCGCTTTCTCTTCTGCAGAGAGCTTTTTTCCTTTGGCATGGTAATCCAAATAGTTTTTCAAGATATTGTCATAGTCGCCATAGGTATAGGTCTTGTCCGCGATCTTGCCCACGACCACCTTGGAATCCGGCTTTTGGGCATAGAGCAATGCTCCCAGCGCCAGTAGTATCAGTAAAAATCTTTTCATATTATACTCCAAGTCATAATTTTATCATCTACCCAGGAGGGTAGAGTGGTGAAATTGGATCAAACGAAACGTCCGACCCCCACAACGTAGCTTTCGATAGGCGCAGCCTCACCTTTCCGCCTTTCCACCCTTCCGCCTATACAGATTATTCTTGCTTTTCCGAGGACGTTTCGGTAGGTTTGACGCTTTCCTGATGATGTATCAGGCGTTCAAGAAGGTGGGATCTGCGCGCGATGCGGATCATCCAAAAGGCAAAGAACCCCAGAAAGATCAATACGGACATCACGATGATGATGATCGTCCAAGGATAACCTTTTTCCATCTCAACGATCATATATTCGTGCTTGTTCCACATCTGCGCGGTGTCATAGCTCCAGGATATGACGCGTTTTCCCCGGTCTATCTTGTCTTCAGCGGCATTTGAGCTGACGATTTTCCAGGGAAGATGAAGCTTGTAATTCCAGACTGGATGCTCGGTCTGCATCTGGGAAAAGAGCGTCTCAAAATCATCTTCTTCTTCTTGGCTGCCGAGAGCAATGCGCCTTTTGAAATTTACCTTGCCGCCTGGTTCGCGATTGAGAGTGATCTTGCCCCAGAAATCGGCGTTTGAAAGCTGATCGTTGACGTTGTTGAAGGCTTCAATATTGGCAAATTTGAAGGTGACGGTGTAGATGACGTTCGGACCCACCCGCGAAATGATGGAATCGATCAGATTGATCCCCGGTAAAGCTGCCTTGCGCATGATTTCTTCAGGGTTTTCATAGGTAGAGCGGTGCACGAGGCGGATTTTCGCCTTGCCCGAGCCATCTTGGTTGAGCCACAATTCTTCATCGTACTGGACGCATCCGGCCAGCGCCAGCAGGGTGAGAATCAGCCATAAGAGACGTTTCATTTTCCTTCAATCCTTGTTAAAAATACCAGTTTGTCTCATGCAAAACAATCATGCTTTTTTTGGCAAGGAAAATATGAGACTGTTCAACTATTCCTTCAATAACCCTGATCCGTTAGCTGGTTAAATGAGTGAAAATGTAGGCGAAACATGGCATTTGGCAATCGTTTTCAGAATTGACATGATTTGCCTTTTTGCATCAAGAAATGACTAAATGGGGAGGGATTGCACGAAGACTGGCGCGGAAACGTATTCTACGACGCTGAGTTTTCCCAATCGCGTAAGTGCCTGTCTGCATTAAGTCATTATTGGGCTTTTATAACCTGAATACAGAAGATATCTTTTCCAAGCCAAAAACTAACTCATTGCAGGCTTTTTTCTTTGCAAAATCGGCATCCTGCGCTACACGAAAGACCGCTGATTATCTAACTGCAACGCCAAAAGTAGTTTAGCTCCGCAGGATCGGCATCCTGCGCTACGCTTCTCCTTAGCATTACGGAGTCAATACGGACTTAGTCCGTAATGAGTCCGTATTGATTCCGTAATGCTAAGGGGGAAGACAGGGATATTTTGGTGCGCAAGAGTAACACTTTCATCGACAATGGATTTTTTGGGACTCATAATTAGAGAGAAAAGCGAGAGATGAGAAACCGCTAATAGCAACCCAAAAAAAGGCATGGCTTGCCGCTAAAACGGGTTATCTTTTCAGCAGAAATATCACAAAACGAGGAAAACCATGGCACTTAAAGAACACTTGCTAAACTCGATCAAAAAAGCGATGAAAGGTGAGATGGACAGCGTCACCTTATACCAAAACGCCGCCGATCACGCTACGGACGCGGAAGTGAAGAATTTCTTCCAGAGCCGCAAAGAAGAGGAAAGACGGCACTATAACTACCTGTTGCAATACTATCAGGAAATATCCAACGACTTGCAGCCCAGCGAGTTGAGCAGCGATCTGAAAACCGGGCTCGATGCCAATTCCCAGATTTCGGCAGATTTTCTGCGCCGCATCGGTGAGGATCAATATCTCTTTTCCGCCATTTCCACCGCGCTGCTCTTGGAAAAAGACGCCATCGAACACTATCGTAAAAGCGGAATCGAGACCGATATCGGCACCCTCAAATCACTTTTTGAGATCATGGAAAAATGGGAAATGAAACACTATGAAGACCTCTTGAAGATCCAAAAGGAATCCGAGGAACACTATTGGCAGATCAACAGTTTCGAGCCCTTTTAACCTGATTTTTTTAGCCGTAAAACTGTTCCAAAACGCTCAGGCTGTTCAGTTTGAGCTTTTTGTGGAAATGAGCTTGATAGTAAACAAGCAGGATGGCATTGATCTGCCGGACGGTGCCGCGCTCTATATGCAATAGATTCAGGTAGTTGCCGATTTGGGGGAGCAAAGCCAGGATGCCGGCACTCTGCGAAGCAAGCAATAGATAACGCTCTTTATCCGCGCTTTCATAATAGCAATCCGCGCACACGAGATCGGCAGTTGCGGCAGCGGATGCGATTATTTTGGTGTCCTCCGCGTGGCAGATCATGCACTTGGAGGTGGAAAACGGCACTCCGATGATCTGCATCAGCCGCGTGAAAAAACGCCAAAAAACGAGGATGGCATTGCTTTTGACGCCGCCAAGATAGTCCAGATAGAGCCTCAAATAGTCATAGATCATCTCATGTTCATAAGCTGGAATGATCATCGCGGCGATCAATTCGGTGCCGCATTGCGCGGCTGTCCAGATTTCCGGAGCGTATTCAAAGCCGTGTTCCTTGATCAGAGCGGCTTCGCAGAAGAGATACAATCCCTCATCACTTGGCGCGTAAAGCGTGAACTCATATTCGCCCATGGCGAGAAGCGTGTTTTTTTGGGGTTGTTTGCGCAAGCCTTTGGCGAGGATGGAGATCAGACCATGTTTGGACGTCAAACAGCGGATGATGAGGCTGCTTTCGCTATATTCGCTGAATTTGACAATGATGCCGTGGTCTTTTATCTTTCCTTTCACAGCTTCAGTGCCTCTCTCACGGCGCGAATATCCATCGGGCTGGCAAAATATGTGTGATGATTGGAATAGGTCACATAGCCTGGGGCGCTCTTTCGCGGTTTGCGCACAAAGCGGATCTGAGTATAATCCACCGGCACGTTTGTGGAAAACTTTGCCTTGCTGTACCATGCGGCGAGGCTGCAACACAATCTGATCGTCTCACCGGTGGGTTCTTTCTTGTGAAAATTGCGCAAGAGCACGTGTGCGCCGTGGTAAATGCGGGTGTGAAACCACCAATCATGCGGACGTCCAAGCTGAGTGGTTACGAAGTCATTTTCGCTGGCTTTTCTGCCGATGACGATCTCAAAATCCGGGCTGATCTTCAAGCTGAGGAGTTTGTCGATCATGCTCAATTTCTTGCTCGTCTGAGCGAGGCTTGATCCTTTGCCATCAATGAGATCGACCGACTCACCGGTGGTGATTCTAACCAGGATGTCTTCGATGCTTTTGATCTCGGAATCCGTCTTTTGGATGTTCTCGGTGATAATTTTCAGCCCGTTTTTGGCTTTCTTAAATTTGCGGATAAAGTGGTTCATATTTTCCAGCGGGCTTTTATCCGCGAAGAGAGGTATCTCGATGAGGGGCAGGGAGTTATCAAAGTAGTTCGTGGCGGAAAGCAGGGGCTGTCCGGGGCTGATCGTTTGCAGGTTTTGCTTGATCGTCTCAGCGCAGATAAACCATTTTTGGCTCTGTTCGGCATCCTTGAGCTCGCTCATCTGCTTACGCAGCTTGGCTTTGGCTTTACCGAGCTCCTTTTGCCAGCGGCGCTGTAGCTGTTGAAGTGTGTCAAACTTGTCCTGAGCAAGCAGCACGTGTTCGTAATAAGCGGCGAAATAGTCGTTTACGTTGTCGAAGCCAAGGGTTTCGAGGGAGCCGTGAAGTTTCAAAACGAGGGGAAAAACAATGGGTTCATCAGCGGGAATAAATGATGTTTTGGGGGCTTGATAAGGAAGTTTTGCCAAGATTTGCCGCTGAGGATTGTCCGCGTAGCTAAATTTATTCAGGGCGTCGAGAATAATTTCCGCATGGTTTTGAATCGATGTCAGGATCAGATTCGCGCGTGGTTTCCCCAATTCGGCGATCAATACATAGTAGTGTTTTTGTTGATAGAGGTCGCGCTGTTCAAGGCAGATACGGAGGATACGATCATCTTCAGCCATCTGCAGATCGGTCACCACGGCATGTTTAAGTTGCTGCCACATAGCGTCTTCAGAGCCGGATGATGATTTGCTGCGCATGAAAAGGAAGGCATCTCTTGCGTCGAGGATAAAGTGCAGATCCGTCTTATCCGTGAAGTAAAATACGATGGAGTCCGTGGTGCGAGCCACCTTCTCGACCTCTTTTCCCTTCAGGGAGATTTCGTTTGTCCATGCTTTCAAAAGCGAGTAATTCATGTTTCTTCTTTTTTTTGCCTTGACAGCAAAAGGCATTATATTTTTAGTGCCAACATGAAAAATAGTGCAGAGGAGTCAAGCATGAAAGCAACAACATGGATTTTCGTGGCGATTTTCGCCATACTGGCTGTCATATTCGGGATGATGTGGATCGGTTCAGCGAACAAATCCAAAGAGCTTGCCCGCAGTAATGATGAGTTGACAAAGTTATATGAAAATTCGACTGTCACGCTCAACGAGATCCAAGGCAGCCTCGAAGAAATGGACAAAGACCTTACCGGTCAACTACTTACTAAGGAAGAAAAACCGGGATCTACTCCCGAAGACCGTCGTGCGCGGGTCGTGAGCAGTATTGCCAACATGCGCAGCCAGATCGAAGCTGACAAAAAACGCATTGCCGACCTGGAACGCCAACTGGCAAAATCCAAGGGGCAACTTTCCAGCATCCAAAGCATGATCAGCAAACTCAAGTCCTCCGTGACCGACAAAGAGAAGATCGTAAATGAACTCGAAGGACGCCTCGGCGATCTTTCCAAGACTTTGGCAAGCGAACGTCAGCTCTCTCAGGCAGAGATCAACCGCCGCGAAGCTCAGATCAAGGAAAAACAAAGCCTGATCGAACAACAGTCCACCGATATGAACCGCATGTACTTTGTTTTTGGCACCAGAAAGGAACTCATGGACAGGAGCATCATCGATCGCAAGGGTGGCTTGCTCGGAATCGGCAAAGTGTCCACGGTGCATACTGGATTAATATCCGAGAAATTCACCGAATTCAATCTCCTGGACAACCAGACCATATCATTTCCCTCCACCAAAAAAGGCTATGCGATCCTTTCAAACCACGTAGCCGCGTCCTATCGCGTGGAGAAAGTCGATGGTCAAAACGTTCTTACCGTGATCGACCCCGAGATGTTTAGAAAACAGAAATTCGTGGTGATCGAACTATTGTAATGTTGCAATACGCTAACTAAAAAAAAGCCACCTTCAACGGTGGCTTTTTCATTTTTATTCGAAGTGTTTGAAAGCGGCGTATAGCATTCTGCCGCCGGCAAAGCCAAACAGTGCTTGCAGCATGTTTGGAACCAGTTCCGCGATTGCACCCGCCAAGCCGGATTGGGGAAGCAGCCAGGTGCCAAAGAAATATACGACCACCATGACGCTCACTCCGATAGCGGGAAAAAGAAAGGTGTAAAGAGCTTTCTTGCCGTGGCCAAAGCCGCAGAGCAAGCCTTCCAAACCCTTGGCGATCAAGGTGATCGGAGCAAAGATGGGAAAGCCGATCAAATCTGCGATGGCGGATCCGACTCCACCGGCAATCATGCCGACTTTCTTGCCGGCATAGAGACCGGCAAAAACCACGACCACGTCGCCAAAGTTAAAATATCCGCCTCCGGGGATGGGAATGCGGAACAAGAGAGTGCCCACTGTGACCATCACAGTGAGTCCGACCAGGAAATACCATTTCATTTCTTCTCCTTCAAATGACAGTGTAGGATGCGATTATCGATCATTTCACCCTTGAGCCGGGCTTCGCTAATGATAAAATACATCAACGCCAGCACCCGAGCCAGGGTGGATGTGAATCTATGTGTGAAGCCGGGCTTGGCAGATTGCTCCAGCGGGATCATGCTTTGGTGAAAGAGGATCTCAGCATGGGATAAAAACGCAGCGTCGTAGAGTATCTTGCCCAAGATCAGATACTTGGTGCGTCCGATACCGAGATTCAGTTTCAGAAGATCCGCATAGGACAGTAGCGAAAACACAGCATGGATAAAGAGCACCGTATTGAGCAACAACAAGATGCGTGCAGAACCAAAGTTCAGCCAATAGGGGATTGAACCTGCCGATCCCGTGGTCGTTTTTAAGCCGACAAAACCAAAGATCAGATAGACCGCCAACATGCTGATGGAAAAAGACACCAGCAGCTTCAGCTCTTTCAACAGGTGTTTCAAACCGCGGCGGAGGATCATGATCAGCGCGAGGATGCCGAAACAGAACAGTTGCACGAGGATGTTATTTAATAGTAGGATGCAAAAGACGACAATGAAAATGAGCAGTGCCATCAATGCGATAAACAGTTTAATCATGCTCGGCATCCACTTCGCTTAAGCCCTGACGGACAGTTTTGAAACAGATTCTGCGCGCACCGGGGATGACACTCTGATGACTGGCAAAAACGATGCAAACCGAATGTACGGACACTCTCTCGATGATATCATGCAAACGTGGAGATTCATCGATCATGACCAACGCCGGGCGAGCTTCTCTTTGCCTAGCAAGATCAAAGCTATCAAGCAGATAGTCTATCATCTGGTTTTCGTTGTTGATCTGCCGAGGCGGTTTCTGCAAAGCGGCATAGGCTTTGACGCTGAAAAGCTGGAGTGCCGATTGCTGTTCGAAATAGAGCTGATAAACGGGATTGACCGAGTCAAGCGCCTGCGGCACAAGCAGCTTACGCAAAAATGAAGTCTTCCCGCTGCCGTTATCTCCATGCAGGTGAAAGATATCGCCGATGCCAAACCAAAGCTCCCGTCTCACATCGAGATCAAAGCCCTGCCAAAGGGAATGGCTGCCGGTCGGGATCATAAACATCAGCGGGATTCCAGCAGTATCTGCTTGCGGGAGGAAAACATTTCTATGAGATCCAAAACCCCTTCTCGCCTGACGGGATCGAGGTATTTGAGCAGATCGATGAAGAGGATTCTCGGTGCTGAGGAGTGGATTGCCAAAAGGAACATGAGGATCACTTTCTGTCCGCCGGAGAGTTCTGAGACATCAGTATTGAAGGTAATATCGCACCCGCTGAGGCTTGCAAACGACTTTGTAAGCTCTTGGATAAGAGAGGCATGGATGTTATAGACGATCAGCTCTTCAAGCAGCTTTCCGCCTGAGATCAAAGGATGATCGGCATCACAGATGAGATAGTCTTTGGCGCGGTCGCTCAGCAGTAGGTTTATCATGTTTAGTGGCGGAGAGTCAGGGATTCGAACCCTGGGTACCCGTAAGGATACAACGGTTTTCGAGACCGTCCCGTTCAACCGCTCCGGCAACTCTCCGTCTCATTGTCTTTTTTGTCTGAAAAATTCGCTTAATAATGTGGCGCAGGTGCTTTCCATCACCCCTCGAACGACCAATGGATGATGGTTAAAACTTTTGTCCGCCAGAACGTTATAGACCGAGCCAACCGCTCCCGCCTTGGCATCGGAAGCCCCGAAAACCAAAGTCCCAAGCCGCGCCCAGATCAAGATCCCGGCACACATGATACAGGGCTCCAAGGTCACGTATAAACTGTATTCGTAGAGATACTTGATTTTTTGAGACAGGATTTTGTCAACAATCAATTTTTCCGCGTGCGCCAGAGGGTTCGAAGTCTCTCGAGTGCGATTGTGGTCCACATGGATCAATTCACCGTTTTTGACCAATACCGCCCCGACGGGGATTTCATCTCTCTCCCGCGCCAAAAGCGCTTGCTGCAAGGCTTTGTCCATCCAGTATTCGTGATCGGTGATATTCATGGGTCAAAAATGCTTCGAGCCCCTGTGGTGTCAAGTAAATCAATGCCGATGCTGCGGATGGGTATGCCTGTTATAGAGTCTCACTGAATTCTGCAAATCGTATCACATTGGCTGCAAATCGGCTAAACCCGAATATGGCGAGTATCACCATTTCTGCAAATGAGTATCACGATTTCTGCAAATAGAGTTTCATTGAATTCTGCAAACGGAAAGTCACAATATCCTGCATACAAGTGGCTTAGGATATTAGAGAACTCAAACTGATGGTTTGGGCTGTTATCGCATAAGAATATCACGAATTCTGCACATGAGTTTTCAACATGCTTCTGAAGATGCACTTATGCGTTCATCTCCTTAATCAGGTATTATCTGGCATCATCGCAGTTCTTATACTATTGTGCAGAAAGGACTTGACCACGGTTGCTACTGGTTCTATGTAGAACCCATAAGTTAACAGTCGGGTAACCGAGAAGGAGATCAAGATGACCAAGCAAAAGAAAGGCATGACACAGCTCGAGGAGATGGTGAAATCAGGCAGCCAATTAGTTCTGATGAGAGATGATGGTACGGAGCATCCAGTTGAATCTCTGGCAGAGAAGGCAGGGATATTGAAGTTAGGATCGACCATGAGAGTGATCGAGATGGAAAAGACTGGGTTGGATGGATCGGAGAGTGATCAGGTTGAAGATGATCCATACGCTAATGAGTTTCACTACAAGAGCTGGTGGAATCAGTTCCGGGGACCCTGGCTGCAATCGGAGAAGATGACCGAGGATGAGATCAAGATCAAAGCCGACGATGCCTGGGAATGCAGCGATTATAAGGAGATGATCAACCTGATGGCTGAGTTGATCTGCAGGCTCGAAAAGAAGAGATAATCGGTATCTTACTTACTTATTAACCCGGTTTTGCCGGGTTTTCTTTGTTACTCCTGGTTCATCTACCACAGTCTCTCATCCTTGATTGTGATGCGGGCAACAGTGATAATCTGTGATTTATCGGAATGAATACGAGATAATTCTCGATCCAGATCCGATATGCGCTGTTTATCTCTGAGTTGGTCTTCAAGGCTTTTTTTCTTTCTTTCTCTTTCCTCCACACGATAGATATAATAAAAAAAACACAGTAATATAAAAGTAATCATAGCTCACCTCATAGAATAAGCTAATGATGTTTCACTTATCCGCAACCTGACAATGCATCATTTAGCTAGGGCAAGGAGCTTATAGAGAGGATCAGTGGCAGTATAGACCTGGCTGATCCCAATTCAATGCGTAACTAATTCCATTGCTTGAGGTTCCTGATAAACCCATAGGTCGTGCCAAGGGTGCTTCTTGGGGATTTGCAAAACGTAATCTCAAAGTCACAGCACCAGTTTGCGGGTTTTCAGATAGTATCTCAATCGAGAAGTTACAATCTGCCCAAGATTGATCAATCCCGGGGTTAGACCACTTCGAAAACACTCTGTTGTATCCCATGGAGAAGCCGTCATGAACATCTCCAAAAGCATCGCCTCGCAGATCGCTTTCTTCGATTGAGTCCCCCTGATACCATCTATTTGTACCGCCCTCACCACGATCATTGAGACAATAGTACCTACCCCAATTGCCTGTGTTACCATATTGAAATCTGCCACAATAATCTCTTTCATCATACCCTCTAGGGTTTGGGATGGATTTTTGAATTCTGATATTGGCTGGCAAGTCAATGCTATAATTGGGTGATGGAGACAGATTATGTGAAAAGTTCCACCTACCGTCAGCTGACAATACATTTATGCACCCGTCGTAAAACCCGTTAGGTTCTGGCAAGTTAACATTGCTATATATTTCACTAGATTCAATATATTCGTTGTTACTTCTGTTGATCGCTCTGTACACGTAAATACCTTTTCCGTACGCTGTGTCAAGTTCTGGATCAAGTCGCTGGCGATTCTCTATAACGTAGAAGCGGTTTGGACTACTCGTGGGTATCTTCAATGCAGTAAAATTTGTCATGTAATCTGGAAGAGTAACGATTTCATCGGAAGCTACAGTGTTATAATTCATCCAAGTTAGCTTCTCCCTCTCCCATGCATTCATCCCCCAAATGGATGTACCCCATCCGACTTGATTTGCACTTAAAACTGATAGTCCGGCCAATCGCCCATTATGTCCATAAGGAAAAAGAGCGTGAGCCAATTCATGTAAACAAACATGGGTAATTCCATTAAACCCACTTTCCCTCATCCCTCCTTGAGCTGAGCCCCGTCCCCAGCCACCAATCTTCACTGGTTGACCCAAGATCATGTCTTGGCTCGTGTAATCTGGTATGGGTGTATAACCAGTGTAGTTAATACTCGGAAACATGTCACTTAATCTAAATCTATAGACTATGAAAACCCAATCTACGTACCTGTCAGCATCAGTGGATGGATTTTCATAATAGTCATGGTCATATGGGGTATTTGTTTTCCAATGATCATACTGCGCGTAATCAATCAATGGGTCCATTTGAGCTAAGGTAGTGTCTCAAAGGTTGGTGTAATACAAGATTTATATTGACATGCCATAAATACTGATTATATTGTCTCATATCTAAACTTAGAAGGAGTGAGAAATGGGACGACCTAAGCAGAGCTTGGATTCATGCACATTGGAAGCCATTGAGCAATCAATATCAGC
>JAUYAR010000099.1 GCA_030693415.1 Candidatus Cloacimonadaceae bacterium
AAGCTGTCAATATATATTTTTCCTGCAAAGCCCTGATTTTGGACACTAATTGGCTATTTTCCGAAACTCAAATACTATTTTTCAATGAGTTACGATTCCAAAATGACTAAAAACACATTTTTCATGCGAAACTTGGGTTAGGTGAAAATGTAGCGCAGCATGCCGATGCTGCGAAGGTGGAAAGGTGAGACGTGAGATGTGCATTGTGCTGCTGATTGCTTTCGATCGGCGTCAGCTTATCTCATCTCTCATCTCACGCCTTTGTATTTTGGTCATATTCCCTTCGGCAGGGCAAAACGGTCGAATCTTCCTTTTAAATAGAGGCGGATGGCGATAAAATCGGTGAGGGAGACTCCGGTGAAGATCGAGATCATGATCATGAGCTGATACTTGATCGCCACCAATGGAGATGCGCCACCGAGGATTTGTCCCGTCATCATTCCCGGCAGGCTGACGATGCCGATGGAGGCGACGGTCAAAAGTTGCGGCATCAGCGAGGTTTGCAGCGCTTTTTTGAAGGCGGGTAGGGTCGCCTCGCGCAGATTGGCACCCAAAATAATGCGGGTATAATATGCCTTCCAGTTATCCGCCAAGCCGCTTTCAAAGCGTTCCAACGCCAGCGCGCAGCTATTCATGCTGTTGCCCAGAACCATGCCATAGATGGGGATCAAGTAGATCGGCGAATACAAAGGTGCCGGACGCAGGGTCAAAAATATGATCCAGGGCATCACGGTCAGCGAAGTCGTGCCCAAGGCAGTGATGAGGATTGGCAGGATGAGCTTTTTATCCAGTTTGAGGCGTCCGCGCACGGTCCAGACGGCGCTGCTGATCATGATCAGCATCCAGGCGAGGGTGAGGGCGAGATTCATCTTTTGGAAGATGAATTGCAGCACGAGTCCGATCACTGCAAGCTGCACCGCCATGCGCACGAAAGAGATGAGCATTGTCCGGATCAGCGGTACTTTCAGATGCCAGAAGATGAAGGCGGGAATGAAAAGCAGCAGCGACGCGAAGAGCAAACCGAGATAAGTGATGTCCATCGTTCAGCTCCTTTGGTCTTCGACAAGGACGCGGTTGTTTTCGATGCGCCAGATTTTCTGCCAGGATCTCTGCCAGAGGGGATCGTGGCTGACGGCGATCACTGTTTTGGGATAAGTGCCGAAAAGGCAATGGGATATGATGCCGCTGGTCGTTTGATCCAATGCGGAACTAATCTCATCCAGGAGCAGGATTTCCGGCTCGAACTGCAAAGCCCGGATGAGTGCGATCCGCTGTTTTTCTCCGCCGGATAGTTGGGAGCTTTTCTTTTTTAGATATAAGGCATCCAAGGAAAAGGATTCCAGCAGCCGGACAACCGTTTCGCGCCAGGCATCGGAATCGAAAGCGCCCTTTTTGCGGTGAACTTGATAGGTATGCGGTTCCAGAAGAGCTTCGCGCACCGTGACGTCATCCAGCCAAGGTTCTTGCATCACTTCGATAACGTTGCCGCGCAGTTCCTCCGGTTTGTAGTCTCGGATGTCCTTGCTATTGAATACGATGCGTCCCTCGTAATGGGGATTCATCAGATTCAGGATGTGGAGCAGGGACGTTTTTCCGCTTCCGGTGCTGCCCACGATGAGAATCTTGTCCCCCGCGAGGACTTCCAGTTTCGTTTGTCCCAGCAGGGTTTTGTCTTTCCAGGCAAGACTTTGCAGCTCGATGGATAGCTGAATAAGCATATCGTTTCACCTCACGAAAACGAACAAAACATCATGCGGATAACCGTCAAGGCGATAGAAACTTGTCGATGGCTCGGGCGCTGCGGTTTCCATCCGCGATAGCTGTGACGGCATCCGCAGTTCGGTT
Source organism: Candidatus Cloacimonadaceae bacterium (assembly GCA_030693415.1). Classification (NCBI taxonomy): domain Bacteria; kingdom Pseudomonadati; phylum Candidatus Cloacimonadota; class Cloacimonadia (SeqCode); order Cloacimonadales (SeqCode); family Cloacimonadaceae (SeqCode); species Cloacimonadaceae bacterium (SeqCode). The sequence continues at coordinate 1,846 of JAUYAR010000099.1, forward strand.
AAACATATCTCCGCCGATGAAGATCTTGTGGTCGGAGGTTTGCCCCCAACGGTCGGCTTCGATGTTCCATTTGCCAAATGATATATTTGCTTTGGCTTCGCCGTCCATCCACTGAAAGTTCATACCCTGACCGATGGCGGAGGTAACCGTATCCGCGTCAAGGGTTTCGCGGCTGCCTTCGATGGGAATTGGATGCGGGCGCTTGCCATCTCCGTGATCCACCATTTTCGCCATGCAATAGACAAAACGGATGCCTCCCGTGGAAAGGTCTTCGATCTCCAAGGGCACCGCTTGAAACACGAAATTGATCCCTTCCTCAAAGGCTTCGGCGATCTCTTCACGGTCGGCAGGCATATCGATTTCGCGGCGACGATAGAGGACTGTGACGTCCGCGCCAAGGCGTTTCGCAGTTCGGGCTGCGTCCATTGCCACGTTTCCGCCTCCGACAACGATCACTTTTTTTCCAAGCTCGACCGGAATGCTGTTGGTGACATCGCTGAGCAGTTTCAAACCCGAGATCACGGCAACGTGGTCATCTCCTTTGATACCAATGCGATATGGTTCAAAGAGTCCGGTGCTGATGAACACGGAATCAAAAGCGGAGTATAAGCCGTCAAAGGTGATGTCCCTGCCGATGCAGGTATTCAGGTGGATTTTGACCCCCAGGGAAAGGATGAAATCGATGTCTTTATCGAGTTTGTCATAAGGAAGACGATATTCCGGAATGCCATAGCGGAGCATGCCTCCGGCGGCGTGATTTTGCTCGAATATTTCCACTTCATAGCCCATCAATCGCAAGTAATAGGCAGCGCTGAGCCCTCCCGCTCCGGCACCGATGATGGCGATTTTTTTGTCATTGGCAACGATTTCGGAGCTGAGGATTTCGCGGTATTTTTCGCTCTCGACACAGTCCGTCAGATAGCGTTTTAGCCAGCGGATGGAGATCGCTTCGCCACGATGCGCAAGTGCGCAAACGTCCTCGCAGCGACGGGTGCAGATCCTTCCGCAGACGCCGGGGAGAGGATTTGTTTCATAGAGAAACTTAAGCCCGGCTTCGATGTCGTCCTCACGGACGGCTTTGATGTAGGCGGGAATGTTCATGTGGGCGGGACAGGTGGCGGTGCAAATGCCGCATTGGATGCATCGGTCGGCTTCCCTTTTTGCCAGTTCGCGGGAATAGCCTTTCACCAGTTCGATGAAAGAGTTCGCACGTTCTTCGGGATTCAGATGCGGCATCGGAACGCGATCCAGATGCAGCAACTCATAACCTTCGGGACGGACATAGCCGAGGTTGTTATCATCCCAGTCCTTTTTGTCCACGCCGGGGATGTAGCAATATGTTTCCCGGACATCGAGGTCCAAACCCTCTTCCACCCAAGTATAGGCGTTGCTCATGGTCAGCGAGCCGGTGGGGCAGATATCCACGCAAAGCGCACACCAGCAGCACTTTCCATAATCCACTCGGGGACGCAGACCGCTATCGCCGTCCTTGGCATCAGACACAGGCACCATGTCGATAGTGGCGTTTTGGCAGATCTCGGCACAGGTTCCGCAACCGATGCACTTTTCCGCGTCGTTTTTATGAAAACCACGGTAGCCGGGTGCCGCTTCGCGTCCATGCTTGAGTGTGTTGATGGAATAGGGCTTTTCAAAGGCGCGCTTCCAGACATAGAGGGGGGATAATAGATCTCTTAAGTTCATCGTGTTACCTCTCGATTTCCGGGGGATAAGTGTGCAGGGAAAGCATCAAACCATGCGTGTCGGCGATGTTTGTGCCGACCGCGAGATGCTCCAACAGGGACATCGCATGGCAATAGGAAGGACCGCGCACGGTGACTTTTCGTGGGAAGGGAGTGCCGTCGGAGACAATGTAATAACCGTATTCGCCGCGGGTGGATTCAGCACGGACATAGGTCTCTCCAGCGGGGACTTTCAGATGCAGAATATTTGGCAGAGTGGTGTAAAACTCTCCTTCGCGGGGCATTTTATCCAGAATTTGACGGATTAGGGAGATGCTTTGATGCATTTCACGCCACCGGACAAGAGTTCTGGCATAGGCGTCGCCTGCGGTTTCGGTCACGACCTCAAAATCAAGCTGATCATAGGCGAGGTAGGGGCTGTCCTTGCGGACGTCTCTTTTCATGCCGCTGCCACGTGCAACGGGTCCGACGGCGCCAAAACGATCAACCATCTCAGCAGTGACGATACCCAGTCCCTGGGCGCGCATCTTGAAGATGCCGTTGTTTAGCATGACGTGGCGGATTTCCTCGAGCAGCTTTTCCACGTTGTCCATCACCTGGCGGGTGTGCTCTTCCCAACCTTCGGGAATCTCTCCGCGCACGCCTCCGGGAATCATATACATGTGATAGATGCGGGCGTAGGTCCATTCTTCAAAGAGATCGAGCACAAAGTCCCGATGCGCCAAAGCCCATTGGGGTACTGTGCCCATGCCGAAGGCGCCGCTCTGCCCGCCGATCCACATCAGGAAACTGGCAAGGCGGGAAAGCTCCATGTTCAAAGTGCGCAGCCACTTGGCGCGTTCTGGGATCTCGATTCCGAGAAGCTCTTCCACTGCGGCGGCGAAGAGATATTCATTGGTATCCGGTTCCGGGACGCAGATGCGGCAGACGATTGGAAAGCAGTTGATATAGCGGCGGCGCTCCATCAGCTTTTCAAAGCCGCGGTGCAGATAGCCCACGTGGGTCTTGCAGGAGATAATCTGATCTCCGCAGATATCCAGCTCCAGGCTCATGTTCCCGGTCACGCCGGGGTGCTGTGGTCCCTGCCACATCTTCAGATATTTGCCGCTGTCCATGTCATAGATTGATTTGCCATCCACGATCGGGGGATATAGTGCTTTCATCTCAGTCCTCCGGATAAAGCTTTTGTTTCATGTGTTCTTCTGGTTCATGGATCTCGCGAGGGCGGTGACTGTAGGTTTCGTCGCTATATTTCTTGGTGTCAAAATCTCTGCGCATGACGGGTGGTCCCTGCCAGCCTTCCAAGATGAAGGGTTCTTTCATGCCAGGGCTGCCGGGGAAGGAGATGCCGAACATTTCAAACAACTCGCGCTGATAGGTGCGCGCCTGTTCCCACAAGAGATGAATCGAATCCATCAATGCTTCTTCACGGTTTATCAAGACCTTGATTCCGATGTCCATGTGGTTGTGATAGTTATGCAGCAGATAAGTGAGCTGGAAGTTGCCGTCTTCGATCCAATCCACGCAGGTAATCAACACCAGATGCGTGTAATGATGGAAGTCCCGCAGATGAATGATCAGGCTGACTGCCTGCTCTTTTTGCACGAAGAAGAAAGCGAGGTCGTCGCGATTTTGCGTATAATTAGAGACGGCGAAACGGGTGGAGAGTTCTTCAAATATGTGTTTCATCTTCACCTACCAGTTGTAATCCGGCATGTTCCAGTCTTTGATGACTGCTTTCTGATTGGCTTTGTACCAATCAAATTTCTCAGCATAGAGGTTTTGTCCTTCCGCCTTGCCGGCGAGGATCAGTTCTTTGAGCTTGGCAAAGCCGGCGATCACGGCTTCCGGACGCGGCATGCAACCGGTCACATAGACGTCCACAGGGATGTATTCGTCGATGCGCTTGATCGTGTTGTAGGAATCCCAATACATGCCGCCGTTGATGGCGCAGGAACAGACCGCGACGACGAATTTGGGTCCTTGCATCTGTTCATAGCTGCGCACGATGCGCTTTAGCGTCTTGATGGAGACGTATCCTCCGATCAGGAAGACGTTTGCTTGTCTGGGCGTGGGGCGCGGCTGCATACCCAAACGGCTGATGTCATAGCGCGCGGTGATCAGCGGACGCAACTCAATAGCTCCGCAACCGGTGCCGAAGGCGAGTATCCACAAGCTGTTGGCACGCGCCCAGTTAAAGAAGTTCTCGAAGATCGCGGCGCTTTTTCTTACCGGTTTGGGACGCGCGTCCGAGAACCAATCACGTTCCTCCTCCGGCAAACCGGCGTTGGTGAGAGTGTGCTCATCCTGCCGCCAGTCCGGATAGGGTTCAGACGCTTGTGGTGGGATGATGATATCGTCTTTATCTTCAAACATATAAGCTCCTTTAGATCACCCAGATCAGGATTGCGATGAGCCCGATCAGAGTGGGGTACTTGAGGAAAAAGCGGATGGATTGCTCGGTGCGGAAACGGGGGTAGGCGACACCCACGAAGACGCTGAACATGTAGATCCAGAAGGTCTTGAAGACCATCTCCACCAGGTTGGTGGCGCCACCGAAATAGAGGTTCATAAAGAGCACCAGCTTGGCGGCGTTGAAGATGCCTCGATTGGTGGCGAGCAATCCCAAAAAGGATGCCTGATACTCCGTCGGCGGACCGATGGGGATTTCCTGAGGAGCGATCACCACGGAGAAAGGATTGTGCATGTTCATGCCCAGCATGGCGATCATTGCCGCGATCACAGCCAGGGGATTGGTGAAGAGCGTCCAGTTCAGAAACCCGCCTTGTTGGGCGGCGACGATCTCGGTGATGTTCAAGGTGCCATATTGAGCCACCAGGCTGATCACGGAAAGCGCGAAGGGGACTTCGAAAGCCGTCATCTGTGCCAGCCCGCGCGCCACGGCAATGGCGGAATAGGGATGGCCTCCCTCTCCGGCGCCAAGCGCCATGCCAAGCTGTCCGAAGAAGATGAAATACATCACCAGCAGCAGGTCCCCGGAGACGGAGAAATTGCTGAAATAGACGCTGCCAAAGACAACCGGGATAAACATATAGGTGCCGACCCCACCTGCGATGCGGAACACTGGACCGAGGTAGAACATGATCCCGTGGCTCACGGCGGTGCGGATGGCATTGTTTTTGATGATGTCGATAAAGGGCTGCCACACGGGTGGACCGAGGCGTCCCTGCACGCGGGCAAAGATCTTTTGCACGATTCCCACGAGCGTCAGACCCCACGCCGTCACGACGCCCAGCGAGATGACAGCCCAGAGGAGCTTGAGCGTTAGGTTCATAAAGACACTCCCAAAAGTAAATAAAGAACTATCGTATAAAGAAATATATGCAGCAGATAGGTCTGTCCGTTTCCGGTATAGAGCCTTGCCAGAGTGGCGGATATGGAATGAGTCCATTCATCCACTCCCCTCCAGAAGGTCTCCACGCGTGGTTGCACCAAAATACCCAACGCCTTGTAATAATGAGCGAACATATTGAAGGCAAAGTGCGTCGTCCATGGTTTATATGGTCTCTCCGCGGCGAAGACGATATTGAATTGCTTCACTTTTTGGGCTCTGGCATTGACCAGTATGAGCCACACGAGCGGGAGTATGAACACGCCCATGGTCACATACATGATCAGGTTGCCGTTCCAATAGCCTTTCAGCACCGGTGAATCCAAGATGATCTGATATCCGTTCCAACTCATCCAGGATGGCTTGGCGATGTATTCGCCGACCGCGTCCGAGACCGGTTTGGTGATCAGGTTGGGCAGCATCGAGATTCCCATGATCAGCATGATGAAGATGCCCTGAGGGATGATGAACCAGATCGGAGCTTCCTTGACGTGTGCCTGATTCGGTTTCGCCTGACCCAAAAACACAGTGTGGATCAGCTTGTAGAGATAGAGGAAAGCCACCGCGCTGGCAAAAAACGCCAAGCCGGTTTGCAGATAACGCCCCTGCTCCATCAGCGATGTGTAGATGAACCACTTGGAGCCGAAACCGCTCAGCGGTGGAACTCCTGAAACGGCGATGATGCCCATCAGCACACTGATGAAGGATATCGGCATCTTTTTGATCAGACCACCCATTTCATACATGTTGCGGGTGCCGGTGCGATAGATCACTCCGGCGATAGACATAAAGATCAAAGCCTTGAAAAAGAGATGGTTGAGCGAAATGTAGAGCGCTGAAACCCAGCCCAGATGGGACATCAGCGAAAAGCCCAGAATGATGTAGCCAAGCTGGCTCATGCTGGAATATGCCAAGAGTCGTTTGACGTCCTCCTCAAAGAGTGCCATCATCGCTCCAGCAAAAGCTGTGAGCGCTCCGATCCATCCCAAGCCGATCATCAGAGCATCTGCAGAAACATAGCTTTTGAGGCTCATCATGAGCAGCAGCATCAAGCCGAAAACTCCCGCTTTGGAAAGCACCGATGCGATCAGCGAAGTGCTGTCGTCCTCCGCTTCGCTATAGGCTCCCGGCAGCCAGACGTGCACTCCAAGGGCGCCCATCTTGATCAGGAATCCCAAGCCGCCAAGGATCAGAGCCAGCTTGCCGATACTGTTAAACTCCGTCTGCCAGAGAATCGGATAGCCGGCAAAGAATTCCGGCATCAGCATCAGCGCGCTCATGATCAGATACGCGGCGCCGAGAGAAAAGACGATATAGCCTTGTGCCGATGCCTGCGCTTTTTTTCCTCTGAGAATCAGGATGTAGGACGCGATCGTCATCAGCTCCCATGCCAGGAAGAGCTCCATGCGCGTACTCGCCAGCAGCAGATTGCCAAGTGAGAAGATCAGCATTACCAGAGCGGGGAAAAGCCCTTCGGCAGAGCCTTTGCGATGCATGAAAGCAAATATCTGCACGAGCGAGCCGCCAAGAAAGATCACAGTGAAGATCATTCCCATGCGCGGCATCACCGGCAACACCTGGAACCAAGCATAAGCGGATAGCGCTCCAATGGCAAGCAAGCCTTTCAGTTTCACGGACAGGAAATCAAGCACTCCAAAGAGCAATAAAGCGATCACCGGATAGATGACATTGAGCGGCATTGAAAAGAGTTTCATTGAAATGAAATAGGACAGCACGAAAAGCACGGTCACGGAGATCACCGATGGAATGACGCGATGCGCGGCTGCCTTGAGGGAAGATACTATCTCACCCTTGGCAACGATGCCCAGCCAGCGGAACATATAGACCGCTTCAAAGAGCGTGCCCATTAGCACCGCCGCCATCCAGTAAGGCTGTTTCAGGCCCGCAAGGATGCGCAGCAATTCCCACTTGGCAAAGAATCCTGGAAAAGGCGGCAAACCGACCAAAGCTATGGCAAAGACGCCAAAGCAGACCAAAAGTCCGGTATCGCGTCTCAGCGCCGCCCAGTCTCCAAGCCCCTGTTTTTCAAGCAGTTCGGAAAGCCAAAACAATCCGCTCTTGGCGAGGGTGTTGTTGATCAGAAAACCCAGCGCGATCATCAGTCCATATTGTTCCGGCAAGCCCAGATTGGCAAGACCATAGAGCACAAATACGATCAAGCCCGTCTGCGCGGTGGAAGAATAGCCTAACAGGCGTTTTCCGTCCTTTTGCCTCAAACCCACCAAGTTTGACATCACAAAGCTCACCAATCCCGCGATGGCAAAGAGCAGCAGTTGATTCTGCGGCACCAGCGGCATCAGTTTATACATCATAAAGATCAACGCGGTGCTGTGGATGCCGGAAAAGACCGCTCCCATGCCTCCATGCACGCTTTGATAGACATCCAGCGCCCATCCGTTGGCGGGATATGGTTTCAGATCGATGAAGAGCGCGATCAGGATGAGAAAAAGCGCCACCTGATACGCGGGATTGGGGATGGCGCCCATCGCGATCCAGGTATCGATATTGAGAGTGCCGGTATAGCGATAGACAAAGATGATGCCGATCAGCAGAATGGCGCTGGATATTCCTCCCGCCATCATATATTTAAGCCCGCTGATCAGCGCATTCTTGGTTTGGCGGATGCCGATCATGGCAAAGCCGGCGATGGAGAGGATCTCCAGAAAGACGAAAGCGTTGAAGATATCCCTGGTGAGGATCAATCCGTTGGCGCCAAGCAGCACTAACAGATAGAGCGCCATCGGTTGAGCTCCGTCTTTGAGGAAACGGCGGTTGAAACTGATCCCGCCCAGCAGTCCCAACAGGTTGATCAGAGTCAGCAGAAAGGCTTCCTTAAAACCGAAGGATAATCCTATCGAAAGCGGTACACGGAATCCCGTGGTGAAAAACTGAGTTTCCAGCATCGGATCGGAAATGAGTTCCCAGATGCGCAAAGCGGAAGCGCCCAAGGCGGCGGCGATCGTCATATAGACCAGTGCCAGGCTCAGTTTGCGATGCACCCGGTCAAGGATCGCAGCGGCGAATGCTGCCACCAAAAAGGCGGCGATCAGATATAGCGGATTCACCATTTCTGCTCCTCATAATCGTCGATATTGGTGATTTTGCCCAGTTTATTGAGCCGCACCGCGAAAGCGAGTATCAAACCGGTCACCGCCAAGCCGATAACTATTGCGGTGAGCACTAAAGCGCTGGGAACCGGATCCACGACCTGCCGCAACGATGCCAAACCTGCAAAGGATGCCTCTGCGCTGCTTACCGCTTTGTCTATGATCGGCGCCGTGCCGCCTTTGACATAGCCGATGGCGATGATGATCAGATGGATGCCGGTATCCACAATGGTGAAACCGATGATGATGCGGATGATGTCCTTGCGGGACAGCATCGCCCACACGCCAATGATGAAGAGCAAAGCTCCGGTAATGAGCATGATCATGTCTCGTCTCCTTCATCCTGAATCGATGAAAGCACGCTCGCAAGCTCGCTGCCCACCTTGACGCCGATCAGACTATAAATGATCGGAACCGCTCCGGCGGAAAAGAGCGCAAGGAATCTACCCTCAAGCAGATAGCGGGGATCGAGGAAGTGATCGGCTCCCAAAATCACCAATCCCGCAAGTCCCATTCCCACATAGGCAATGCCGGAGATGGATTCAGATACATGCAGCACCAAGTGCGAAAGCCGGAAATTGATCTCCGCCACACCGATCATCAGGATCGCTGAAGCGATCACAACGCCTCCCTGAAAACCTCCACCGGGACTGAGATGTCCATGAGTAAAGATATATATGCCCAGCACCACGATCAGGGGAGTGAGGAATTTGGCACCGGTTTGCAGTATCTCGCTGCCTTCGGTGCGGCTATTTCCCTTTTTGTTGCGGCGTTTGAGGAAGTAGCCGATACCCATGGTTGCCAGAAAGAGCACGGTCACTTCGCCCAAGGTGTCCAAACCGCGATAGCTGACCACCACCGCAGTGACGGCATTGGGCATGTTCAAATCCGCGGTGGAGCCTCGCACATATTCGCTCGCCAAGGGATTGAGCCTTTCAGCGGTGCTAAAATCCGCCACCAAGGGAAAGAGTATCCAAGCAAGCCCCGCCAGAGCGAGGAAGATAAAGAGATATTTAATCATTCTTCCCTCCCCGGCTGGCACGGATATGTTTCAAAGCATAGAGAAAGATCACCGTGGTCAATCCTGCTCCGATCGTGGCTTCCGTCATCGCCACATCGGGTGCGGAAGCGATTAGAAACATGATCGATGCCATCAGACTGATCACTCCGGAAGCGATCACGGCACTCACCACGCGCTTTGTAAGCACGGCAAAGATTGCCGCCAACACGCTGATGAACCCTAAAACGACCAATGCGGCATTTTCAAACATTGCATTCCTCCTCGTCAAAACTGGCGTCAACTCTGTCCTGAGCCAATTCGTCTCGCACGCTGCGATCAGTGAGTTTGATCCCCAACCGGTGCGCCGCGCGGGACATGGCATGCGAGCTGATGGGATTTGTGAACAGGATAAAGAGGATCAGAAGAATCAGACGCGGCAGCCAGTTTGGCAGGATCAATCCGATTCCCAAAAGAGCCAGCATCGATCCCAGCGAAGTGGCTTTGGTGCCTGCCTGCATGCGGTTATAGACATCCGGCATGCGCAGAATACCCAAAGCACCCAAAAACAAAAGTAGCGAACCAAGCAAGGTGAAAACTGCACCGATGATCTGCATCATAAGCCCCTTTCCATATAGCGCGCCACCACGATCCCGCTCAAAAAGCTGAGCAGGGCATAGACCAACGCCACGTCCAGATAGATGATCCTGCCCCCAAACACTGAGATCATCACGATCAGCGAGATCCCGATCACCGTCATCGTGTCCAAAGCCACTACGCGGTCAGCGCAAGTAGGCCCTTTCAAAAAACGGACAAAAGCGATCAATATCGCTCCAAGCATCGTGTAAAACGAGATTTTCAACAAAACCGATACAATGCTATCCAAAGATCACCTCCAGATATTTCTCAAACTTGCTGACGATTGCCTTTGTGGCGCCATCGATATCATCCGTGCGGATGTCGATCCAGTGGATATAAAAATCCTCACCTTCGGTTTCAACGGTCATCGTTCCCGGGGTCAGCGTGATCGAATTTGCCAGCACGATGCGTCCCAGAGGACTTTTCAGCTTGGTCTTCACTTTCACGATTCCCGGATTGATCGGCAGAGAGGGGCTCACCACCCTACGCGCCACGTCGATAGTGCTTTTGATCAGTTCGATCAGAAACACAAAGAGATAGATCGGGATAAATATCACTGACTTGGGGTTGAGCCGGATCTCGGAGAGGAACGATATCCGCGACAGGAATATCAAGGTGACCAGCACCGATACGATCGCACCGATCAGCACCTCGTCCCGCGAAAGCCCTCCCAGTAAGAGCCAAAGCCCAAACAGGATTATCGCGCTGATCAAAAAAGCCTTGAGCTTTTGCATAAAACCTCACTTAATGTCAAATATTGAAACAGGGAACTATCTTAAAGTGTTTAGATTAAGTTTCACGTGTAGGAAGGTGTTAATTTCTGTCAAGCGATAAATTTAGGTAAACCGAAGATCAGGTATAAAGGGTCAGTTGAATTTGCAAATTGGCTCACTGATTTTTGCAAATGGCATTTTTGCACTTGGTTTGGCTCAAGGCTTTTGCAAATTAGCTCACGGTTTTTGCAAATGGAAGGATCAAGGCTTTTGCAAATTAGCTCACGGTTTTTGCAAATGGCTTCTTGCTGTGACAATTGAGAGCCCATAAAGCCATATCTATCTTATGCTATTGTGCAGAAAGGACTTGACCACGGTTGCCACTGGTTCTATGTATAACCCATAAATCAACAGTCGGGTAACCGAGAAGGAGATCAAGATGACTAAGCAAAACAAGAATCGCAAAGAGCAGGCAACGCTGGAGGAGATGGTGAAATCAGGTAGCCAGCTCGTATTGATGAGGGACGATGGATTGGAGCAGCCAGTTGAAGATCTGGCTAAGAAGGATGGGGTGTTGAAGTTAGGATCGACCATGAGGGTGATTGAGATGGATAAGACTGGTTTGGATAGTGCAGAGGACGATCAGGTGGCTGATGATCCCTACGCAAATGAGTTCCACTACAAGAGCTGGTGGAATCAGTTCCGGGGACCCTGGCTGCAGTCGGAGAAGATGACAGTGGATGAGATCAAGTTCAAAGCCGATGATGCCTGGGAATGCAGCGATTACAAGGAGATGATCAACTTGATGGCTGAGCTGATCTGCCGACTCGAAAAGAAGTAGCTGATCGATATCGATCAACATTAACCCGGTTCTGCCGGGTTTCTCTCTTGGGCTGGTCTGGTGGTATATTTAGTAGGGTAAGGCGATGATCTGGTACTTCCCTTCCTGGGCATCGAAAACCTGTCCTATGCCAATGGTTATAGTGACCTGAGTACCATCCAGTTTGATGTCCGCTATATATAGGAAGCAGTTGCACTGGTTGGTCAGAATGATCTGGGGAATGATCTCGTATTCCTTATCAAGCTTGTGAGAGATGAAACGGTCTTCATGGCAATTGGCAGGGGTTTTCTGGCTCTGTTCTCCCACTCCCTTATCCTGATCCTGAAGCTCGTGCTGGAGCTTGGATAGGGTAAACAGGCTGTTATCAAGGTGGTTGGCAGATATTGCTCCATTGGCTATC
>JAUYAR010000100.1 GCA_030693415.1 Candidatus Cloacimonadaceae bacterium
GATAGCCAATGGAGCAATATCTGCCAACCACCTTGATAACAGCCTGTTTACCCTATCCAAGCTCCAGCACGAGCTTCAGGATCAGGATAAGGGAGTGGGAGAACAGAGCCAGAAAACCCCTGCCAATTGCCATGAAGACCGCTTCATCAATCACAAACTCGATAAGGAATATGATTCCATCCCGCATATAATATTGACCAACCAGTGCACTTGCTTTCTGTATCTCTCGGAGATCAAGCAGGAGCACACCCAAGTCAATGTTACTATCGGTATCGGACCGAACTTTGACGCTGAGGATGCCAAATATCAATTGCTTGTTTTACCCTTCTAAGAAACACCACAACCAGCCCAAGAAAGAAACCCGGTAAAACCGGGTATCTGTGTTGATAATGAAAGAACTTACTTCTGTTCGAGCCTGCAGATCAGCTCTGCCATCAGATTGATCACTTCCTTGTAATCGCTGCATTCCCAGGCATCATCGGCTTTGAACTTGATCTCATCCACCGTCATCTTCTCCGACTGCAGCCAGGGTCCCCGGAACTGATTCCACCAGCTCTTGTAGTGGAACTCATTTGCGTATGGATCATCTTCAACTGGATCTCTCTCCGAGCCATCCAAACCAGTCTTATCCATCTCGATCACCTTCATGGTCGATCCTAACTTCAATACCCCTGCCTTCTCTGCCAGGGCTTCAACTGGCTGCTCCGTACCATCTTCTCTCATCATTACGATCTGGCTGCCTGATTTCACCATCTCCTCCAGCGTTGCCTGATCCTTGCGATTCTTGTTTTGCTTGGTCATCTTGATCTCCTTCTCGGTTACCCGACTGTTAATTTATGGGTTCTACATAGAACCAGTGGCAACCGTGGTCAAGTCATTTCTGCACAATAGTATAAGAACTGCGAAGATGCCAGATAATACCTGATTAAGAAGATGAACGCATAAGTGCATCCCCAGAAGCATGTTGAAAACTCATTTGCAGAATTCGTGATATTCTTATGCGATAACAGCCCAAATCATCAGTTTGAGTTCAATAGTATCCTAAGCCACTTGTATGCATGATGTTGTGACATTCCGCTTGCAGAATTCAGTGAAACTGCATTTGCAGAAATCGTGATACTCATTTGCAGAAATGGTGATACTCGCATTATGCGGGTTTAGGCGATTTGCAGCCAATGTGATACGATTTGCAGAATTCAGTGAGACTCTATACGGGACTATGGTTGTGAACTGATCTTTCCTGATTTTGGTTGACAGTTAAAGTGAGGAAAAACATGCAAACGCAATGCAATGAAAGCTGTTAGCCACAGCCGAATCGAAATTCGGCTTCCCAATGTAGCGCAGCATGCCGATGCTGCGAGGACGTGAGACCTATCGTCTTCGCACCAGTGGCATCCTGCGCTACATGACAAGCTTGCGTGTGTCTTGTATTTCCCTTATCCTATCAGCAGGAGATTAATATTGGGAATAAAAGGTATCTCATGCATACTTTACGTATTTCAACAGATTCCTTTACAAATCCTGCCTATCCCCAAAGTGTCTCTTTTCAATAAAATCTATTTCAAGGAGGACTCAAATATGGAGACCTACAAAGAGATTATTGCCCGTTTGCTCCATAAGGAAATGGAGAGCCTTACCCCCTCTGAAAAGCATGTTCTGCAGCATTTGCACGAAAATGAAGCCATCAGCCAAAACACCCATGCTGTATTTACCGAAAAGCTCACTTTCGGACAACGAACTGCCGATAAAGTAGCGGCTTTTGGAGGAAGCTGGACTTTCATCGGTATATTCGGAGCCATAATAGCTCTCTGGATCGGGCTTAACGTGTATTTATTATTTATTCACAAGCGCCCCTTCGATCCTTTCCCATACATTCTGCTCAATCTCTTTCTGTCAATGCTGGCAGCTATTCAAGCTCCAGTGATTATGATGAGTCAGAACCGACAGGCTGCCCATGATAGATTGGATGCCAGATATGATTATGAAGTAAACCTGAAAGCAGAAATCGAGATAGTTGCCCTACACCAGAAAATTGATGAATTGCGTGTGCAGCAATGGGAAGCGCTATTGAAGCTTCAGGCTGAGCAAATCACCCGACTTCAAAAAATCGAAGTTGCGCTGGAGACTGAAAACCGATCCACAAATCTGTAAACCGATCCACAATTCTCTAAACCATCCACAATTCTGTAAACCGATCCACAATTCTGTAATCGATCCACAATTCTGTAACCGATCCCGCGAACAAGAACCGACGGGGACGTCGGTAATTCCATAATCATGGAACGGAAAATATCCG
>JAUYAR010000101.1 GCA_030693415.1 Candidatus Cloacimonadaceae bacterium
AGAATAACTCACAGGATTCACGCGTATCCAGTGGCTTGTTGATCTGCACGAAAACTTCGCTTGGGGGGCATACTATGGAGGGGTGTAGCGCTATCGCAAAAAGTGGCAACCTAGCGTCAACTATATTAGGACTTGACAAGAACCGAATTTCGCACACTGTCGGACGGATTTTTAGGTGATAAGGGGAACAAGTGAGCTGTCCATAACTGCGACGCTTTGATACAGTTTCTATACAGCTTCGCCAAAGCTTTGATAGCGCTTCGACGCAGATTATATACAGCTTTATGCAGCTTTTATACTTGCAATTCCCCCGCTTATTTACTTCACTACCTCCGCATACATCACGCCGCCGCTGGCGGAGCCAAAATAGCCGAGGGCGTTGTGCACGCCACCATAGAGGTAGCCTTCGGGATTGAAACTGTAATTGTAATAATTGCTGTCAACGATGTAGGCGGAAACGCGGTATTTGCCATAGAAGACAAAGGCTTGCGCATAATCTTGCACCACCAGATAGTTGCCAATCATGCCGGTCTGGGGAGTGGAGGTGAATCTACCCAGAAATTTGATCCGCCTTGGGCCGCCGTCGCTGGAGTTATAGACAGGTTCCATCGATGCGTCCGCGTGGGTGAATCCAAAGACGGGATTGGTGAATTCCAGATCGGTGCTAAATGCTTCCAGACAATAGAGTTCTGCCAAAAAATTATATGCTCCGCCCTCAGATCCGGTGTTCAAAGCCAAGGGATAACGGTTGTCGATCGTGGAATAGGTGAGGGTCGTATTCAGGTTATGATCAAGCGAAAAACCCTCGCCAGAAACGTTATGTCCATAAAAATCCGGTATGAGTTCCACCGCTTTGGGAACGGTCGTTTCCGCCCAAATGGTTTTGTCATAGCCGGGAACCGTGACTTCGATCCGGTATCGGTGGTTTGCCAGGATGAGATTTTCACCGGGATCGATGTATTTGATCATAAAATCATGCAACGCGGGAGCAAGCTCAAAAGTGCGGAGCGTATCTCCCTCCGCTGGATCAATCTCGTGGATCCGCACTGTGGCATCAAAGACGAAAAGCTGGAATGGATCAAAATCCTCGATGGAGGCACTGCGGGTCACATAGACCGGTTTTTCCAGATTGATGCTGCTTCCGGCAATCAAAAACCCCGCGATGGCAAAGACGTCGCCTTCAAAGCGTGGTTTGGAAGTGAAATCGCTGCAAGAAGTTAGCAGCAGAGAGATCAGGATTGTGAAGAGAATCGCGTATTTCATGTATCCCCCCCTACCATTTTACGTTCAGACCGATGAAAGGCAGAAATGGGAATTGGGTGCTGTCCCGATGGGTGAGTTCTGGGATGCCTTCGCTGTCTGAGACGATGTTATAGTTTCGAAAACTGACGTTTGCCCGGTTGAAGATGTTGATAACCTCAAAATAGGGCTCGATCGAGCCCCAACTCTTTACCCACTCATACTTTGTGCTCAGATCAAGGCGCATGTAATAGGGCAGACGGATGCGATCCGAATAGCTGTAGATGAGCTGAAAGTTTTCGCCGTCAAAATAGATGCGTTCCGGTTTGTCGTTGGGCTGTCCTGAATTGAAGGTAAAATTGAGCCCGATCTTGAAATCCGCGCCCAGAAACTGCATGCCGGTATTTTGGGAAAAATTGAAGGTTTGCACCATCGTGAGCGAGTGGCTGCGGTCATATTTGGGATAGAAATACCGGCTTTCGCCGCTGAGAGGATCGATATTGACGTCCTTCATCTTGCGTCGCGTTCGGCTGATCGTGTATCCTGTGAAGCCCTGCAAGCCTTTCCAGTCGTTGCGCAGCATCAGATCCGCGCCGAAGGTGTATCCTTTGCCGACGTGGAAGGTGTCGGACAGAGTTCCGGTCTCGTTGTTCCAGGTAAAATCCGTGCCGACATTGTATTGCAAAAGGTTCTTATAGGTTTTGTAATATGCCTCGATGTCAAAGCCGAAGTACCTGGAAATATCTCGCTTATAGCCCAAAGTATAGTGATCGGAGCGTCCCGGTTCGAGGCTACCGTCCAGAGGAAACCAGACGTCAAAAGGTGTGCTGATTTGTATTGTCATCAGGGTCAGATATTGGTTGAAGATGCCATAGTTTGCATAGATGCTTTCTCCCACGTCCAGGTTTCGGCGCAGGGAAATGCGCGGTTCGAGATTGACGTAGCTGGCTTTGGGAATGTTGCCCGGCTTCCTTTTCAGAGTGTGATACCAGGCTGCGCGAATGCCCGGCTGCAGCGTCCAAAGCTCGCTGATATCCCACACGTCCTGAACGTAAATCGCTGAGGTCAGAGAGGATACTTCCACATCCGGGATGGCGCTTTCCTCATATTGATAGGTGGTGTCCATCTTTAGCCAAGTGTTGTTCCATTTCAGTTCATAGCCCCAGTCCACCTGATGGTTGTTAGTCGGTTTCCAGCTCAGGATCGCTTTGCTGGTGAGGTCGTGAATGCCGTTGACGCGTTCAAATATCTCTTCTCCCTCCTGGGATATCTGGGCAAAATTGCTCTTATACTCGCTGCCGGCGAAGATGAATTGGGAAAAAAGCGTGGGACTGAAGAGGTGAACCCATTGCGTGGTAAAGGTTTTGTTGCCCCAATCCAACGCCAAAACGGAGCCGAAATCAAAGCTTAAGTCATCGCGCCCGAAATAGCTGCTGAAACTGAGCTTGTTTCTGGCATCGAGATCCCAATTTAGCTTTACCTGTCCATCATAGAAATAATAGTCCGGCAATTCGTCATAAAACTGTTTGAGTATTTCCACATAGGTGCGGCGGATCGATGCCATGTAGGAACCGCTCTGCGCCCCAACGCTCCAGGGACCTTCAAGCGTGGCGCTTGAAGAGATCAAGCTCAGGCGCGCCACACCCTGATGACGCACCCGGTTGCCCTGACGATTTGTGACGTCTAACACGGAAGACATTCTGCCGCCATACTTTGCGGGGTATCCGCCTTTGATCAGATCGACGCTTTCCACGGCGTCCGAATTGAAGGTGCTGAAGATGCCACCAAAGTGATTGGGATTATAGACGTCGATGTCGTCTAACAAGATCAGATTTTGATCCGGAGAGCCACCGCGGACATAGAGTCCTGAAGAAAAATCCGATATCGGAGCGACGCCCGGTAGGGTCAGAACCGCGCGAAAGACGTCTGCTTCGACTGGGGAGACCACCATTTGGATGTCTTCCGTACTTTGGCGGATCAGGCTGTTTCGGATCAGAGGGCTCTCCAAAGACGGGTCCCCGGTAGCGGTGACCACCGTCTTGCTCAGTTCGATCGATCCCTTTTCCAGCGCGGCGTCGATGCTCATATTTTCATCCGGTGTTTTTATCGTAAATGAAATGCTGGTATCGATATATGAAATGAGGCTTATTTCAAGGTTGTAAGCCCCCGCTTGATGGAGCTTTAGGACGTAATAGCCCTTTTTGTTGGTCTGCGCCCCGATCCGGGTGCCGGCTATGCGGACATTGACATATTGAAGCGGTTCGCCACTGCCGGCGCGGGTCACGAATCCGCTAACGGTGGCGGAAAACAGCATTCCCAGCGAGGATAACAGCAGCAGGACAATCATGGTCGTTTTTTTCATTACATACCTCAGGTTCGCTTATTTAGAGCAGCATTGGCACTCTCAAAAACCGGAGGAAAGCAAATACTCACCCCCGGTGTTTAATTTGGGTTTATCGTGCAAGTAGAAAGATTATTTTTCCACTTCAAACTCGATGCGGCGGTTTAGAGTCCTACCCTCAGGTGTGTTGTTGGTTGCACGGGGATCGGTGGCACCCTTACCGAGTGTTTTAATCCGGTTTGCATTTATCCCTTTGGCAACCAGCCAATTCTTCACAGAGTTTGCACGGTTTATCGATAAAGTCTGATTGCTGGCTGCACTTCCAACGTTGTCCGTGTGTCCGATAATGACAATATTCACAGTTGGGTTTGCTGCTAGGGCGGTATGGGCTTTCTCTAGGATTTCGGCTGAGGCAGGCAGTATTGTAGCCTTGGCGGTTTCAAAGAAAATACCTTCCAGTGAGAATTTCATCCCGGCGGTCAAATCCAGCACATCATCTTTGGGATCCAGGGGATTGCTACCTTTGCTTACCTCAGTACCATCATCCATGCTGCCCTTATCCGTATCTTTTTGCAAAGGATCGGTGCGATAGGTAAGGATTTCCTCCCCATCTTTCAGTCCGTCCCCATCGGTATCAGGGTTTAGAGGATCAGTTTTATGCTTCATAACTTCGGCATAATCAGTCAAGCCATCCCCATCGGTGTCTGCGTTCATTGGGTCTGTCTTGTATTTGTTTATTTCATCTGCATCTGTCAATCCATCCCCATCACTATCAATAACAGCAATAACCACCGGTTTAGGTGGATCAACAATTACCGGCACTGGAACTGGAACTGGTGCAGGAACCGGTGCTGGAACTAATACTGGAACTGGCACTGGAACTGGGGCAGGAGCTGGAACTGGGGTAGCCTTTACCACTGGTGCGGGTGCCGGTGCCGGTGCCGGAACTGGCACAGGAGCTGGGGTAGTCTTTACCACAGGAGCCGGTGCTACTGCTCTCGGAGCAGGTTTACGCCCCGGATCCGAATAAGAAAGCCCAACCGTGAGGTTGAAGAAACCATCTTGTCTCCTGTCGGTAAACCGATTCTCGTCGCCAACTGGGCGAATTCTGCCATCCAACATGTCGGAATTGGTTAAATTGTACCCGGTGCTAACTTGCAACCTCATACCTGGTTTTAGTTTGGTGCTAACCCCAATGCCAAGAGGGAAATGCGGAATTATATCTGCATTATTGTCCTTCAAATCTAATGAACCTCCGACCCCGGCATATATGTAAGGAGCATATTTGACCTTTTTATAGGGCTGAAATATAAACCGGTAATCTGCCATAAAGGTAGTTGTAGAATAAGTTTTTGAGGCATGTAGTGGCGTTAAACCCATTCCAATCCTCGAATAAAAATAACTAAACAATTCCAATTGTGCATGCACTTGACCTAAAGGGGCAAAATTCTCGGCACTTCCAGCATTATCACCTCTGGCAACACCCACTTCATACCCATAACTCCATCCGGGGCTGGTATTTACCCCAATAACGAGACTATAACCCAATAGCATCGTTAAAATCACCAGACATGTCTTTGCTTTCATAACTAACTCCTATCCTTTTTTTATCGATAATCATCCATAGATCATCCAATCTCATAAAATAACGCTTACTCCCGCAGTGAAGGTCTTTGGTATAATACAGATCACCATTGACCATTATTTCCCAAGGAGAAAAACATTCTATGCTAAAAGTATAAAATCTATAACCGAGAAAGCAAGGATAATTTTCTAACTTCGTGGATTAAGTGTGCCATGTTATTAAAAAATATCCGAAAAGTTGGACTGTGCGTGACTGTTAAAATGTGATATTGCCGAAAAAGCACTTGACACGAAATTGCCCTTTGGTATTTGTTGCATCGTGGTCATGGGGAATAGAATTAGTTTGGCGCGGCTGTGCTTTTTGGAGTACCACAGATGAGATGGATTATGCACAATGAATAAATAGATGACAAAGCCGAATGGCTAAAAAAGGAGTAAAAGTGCGTAAAATACCAAGTACCCCCCCGAATTCCGCAATAGCATCACGAACCAGATGAGAAGATTGCTAATAGCCGTTTCCTTGCTTTGCATTGTTAGTGCGTGTTGGTCTTACTATCTATATGTAAGCCCCGCAGGTGTCCCAGAAGCAGATGGGACATACTCAAATCCTTATAAGTTTATGCAAGACGGGGTGGAAACCGAGTATTCCGGCATCGGGAATTTATATGTGACGCCCAGATTTGCCGATGCGGCAAATGGAGACTTTAGCTTGGCATGGGATAACGATGGACCCAGCCCCTGCATCAATGCGGGATATCCCGGTGCGAATAATGATCTGCGCGATCCGGATGGTACCTTGCCGGATATCGGTAGCCATTACATTCCGCATCATCAAAAGACCTACCGTTTTGACCGTCCTTCAACCCCCCAACAAAATAACATCTTCTGGATGTCTTTTCCGGTGGTCGATGACCGCACTCGCATAGACGAACAAGACTGGAACGAACTGGGTTATATGTTTATGGGGCATATGGAGAATGCGCCATATTCTTCACAGCTTGCTGAGATAGCATGGAATTATCCTGATGACTCGGGGACGATGGAATATCGATTGGGTAATTGGATCAACAGCGACCAGCGGGCGATACCCCCCAAAGGCTACAAACTGAAGTTTAACCCCGGTTATATCGATCCGGTGGAAGTGTCCGGGTTCAAATCGGATGCGCTCACTACTCCGGTATTGTGGAGAGCCGCGCAAAATGGTGTTTCCTTTGAAAGCTGGATCGGCTACTTTGTTCCTTATACACAGAGAGCGGGGGATGCTTTTTCGAAAGTGATCCCCGGATCATCCGGCAGAACCTATCTGCATCATATCCATACCATAAAAACTCAGACTTGGTCAGCTTCCAGAATCCGGCAGGAATACGGCAGTGCCTGGATCATCAACCCCAACCGCTACACCTTTTCCGAAGGGGCGATGGCGGTCGTCCATTTATTACCCGATGCTCCGCAGGAAATGTATTGGAACACGACACCATACTCGTCGGCTGCGGTCGTCAGAGCAAGCGCCGAAAACTTCACTTTTGCCGAAAAGCTGGATTACCTGCCGATCTATATCGAGCTTGATCGCGAAGATCTGCCAGCGGAAGTGGGCATCTTCGTCAATGGCATCTGCAAAGGCGCCGCCGTGCCGGATAGTAGCCTGTTTAGCCTGAATTACTATTACGATAATGCCAAGAGCGAGGCGGAGATCGAGATTGCCTTCTATTATGAAGGTAAAGGTAAGAAAATTATGCAGGATTGGACGGTGTATAACCCCGAGCGGATGGTTTTTGAAAAAACCGCGCTGAAAGCAAATCAGATCCGTGACTATGCCTATCTATCCTTTGCCAAGGGCGCAGACACCCCACTGTTTCCCATCAATACCGAATTGCACCGGAACTTTCCCAATCCCTTCAATCCGGAGACGAAGATAGCCTTTACCCTGGCACAGGCAATGCCGGTTACCTTGGAAATCTATAACGTCAAAGGACAGAAACTGAAAACACTGATCAGCAACGCCCAGTTTGCCACCGGCAAACACAGCGTGAACTGGAACGGCAGAGACGACAATAACCGTCCGGTTGCCTCGGGTCTCTATTTCAGCCGACTCCGCACTCCCGCAGGCAATTACGTCCAAAAAATGACTCTTATGAAATGAGCTTAGCGCTTAGAGATTAAACAACCATCGTGGTTCTGCTGCCCGTGTGGCAGCAGAACCACGGATTTAAACTCTGAGATCAAGCAACTCACATGAAGAAGATATGATGAAAACAATCGCATTATGCGCAATCCTCTGCAGCGCAGCACTGTGCTGTGCCGCAGCCACCCTCAGCGTAGCATTGGACGGCTCGCAGCAATATACCTCGATCCAAACGGCAATCGACGCCTCCACGCACGGGGATATCGTGTTGGTTTATCCCGGCAGATACCATGAAAACCTGAACTTCAACGGCAAAAACATCACCTTGGCAAGCCTCGAACTCACTACCGGTAACGTCAACTATAAATATACGACCATTATTGACGGTAGCCGGAATGGAGCGGTGATAACGTCAATAAATTATGAATCAAACATCGTCATCAGGGGTTTTACGATAACCAATGGCACAGGTGAATACTCAGTCAATTACGACCTCACTGTCGGGGGTGGCATATTAGTTGGCAGGATGAGCGGGCAAAGAAACGTGAGCATTATCAACTGTTATGTTCACGGAAACACTGCCACGCTTGGGGGCGGTCTGTGGATCAGTGCCTGCAACCTGTTCATCAGCGGTGTCACAATAAAAAACAACAGAGCTTCCGTTGGAGGAGGAATAATGTTCCCGGGCGTGTCCGGAGCTCAATTCAACACCACTTATGACCCGGTGAACCGCTGCAGTATCTACAACAACATCGGTTCTTCCGGCAGCGACATGTATTATTATTTGGTCAATGCCGTGCATGTGGTGGTCGATACTTTTACGGTGGCGAACCCCTGGAATTTCTATGCCTGTGCGATAGCCGGCAACTCCAGTATCGTCAACCCCTATACCTTTGATATCCTAAACACCGTGCACACAGAGGTCAATCACGATCTATATGTAGCCCCCTGGGGCGACAATAATAACAGCGGGGTCAGTCCCATCAGAGCCGATGCGGACAATCTATAACGCAGTGTATAAGATCGCCTCCGACAGCAGCAATCCCAAGACCGTATATGTTGCTAACGGTACCTATTCCAGCAGCTTGAACGGACAGATATTCCCCATCCCCCTGAAAAGCTACATGAACCTCGTGGGAGAATCCCAGGACGGCACCATTCTCGATGCTGAGTATCAAAGCGTAATTATCTACATCCCTGGACATAGTCAAGGATTCAACATATCACATTTGAAACTATTATTTGGCAAATCCGGTATTGCAGTGAATAGATCCAGTGACCATTAGATAAGATGGGTAACGATTGAAGGTATCAGTGATATATACTTTGCAGGAGGATTTCATACTGATAAATGTTCTGATTTGAGTCTGTCAAATTTGAAGATATCAAATGTGAACTCGCCCCGAAGCGCAACCGGCGTGGTGT
>JAUYAR010000102.1 GCA_030693415.1 Candidatus Cloacimonadaceae bacterium
TTTCGCGTTGCTTATTGCCACTTTGGTTGCGATTATTGTAGTTATTCAGGCTCATTTTGAAATGCTGTTGCCCAAACTGGCAACTACTAACCCAAACTCGCAGGCAGAGCAAATTCATAAAAATTGAGTTTTTTCCAGGGAGTCTGATTAATGCAAAGGGAATTTGCGAAAACAACCGGATTTTTTACCAGAGGTCATCAGCTAATGAATGTTATACTTCGGCAAAATAGAGCCAAGTTTCCAATAAAACTTGACAGTAAAGCCCTTTTGGAAGAGCTTGTAAGCTATGAAGAAATCCCGTTTGTATTCCTGTGAATTGAAACGCTACCGCCAGGTGACGCCTTCCCTGTGCGCGGTTTGTCCGCGCGTCCTGAAGTGCCGTTCCTTCCTGGCGTGGCATCGTGTGTTTCGCAGCGACTACCTGGATTTCGTGCTCGATATATGCAAAAAATTCCCGGATAAATACATAATGGAGGTATCCTTCATGGCAGAGAAACAAACCTTCGTCCAAATCGTGGACCTGACCAGCGGAGCCATCGAACGCGTGGTCAATCTCGCCGAAATTGAAGCAATGAGTGCAGAGGAAAAACTCGCGCTCTCCCGCAACAAAACGCTATTTGTAGTCACCCACCGCCTGGAACCGATCGTGCGCGTGGAACTGAGAAAATCGTTGATCACGGAGCCGATGATCTTTGCTGCCGCAAGCACGGACAAACCAATCGAATCACCGATCAAAGAGATCACCAAAGACCCCCTCGAGGCGCCAAAAGACAAAACTAAAAAGAAATAACGCAAAGTCTCGAACGGCTTCGGGATACCGAGCCCGAAAAAAAACCTTTTACAGAAAAGCACGCTTGAAAATAATGGCTTTCTGATCAAAAGAATTGTATGGAAAAGGCTGCCCCGAAAGGGTGGAGCTGAGCATATCCAAAGGAGATATTATGTTTAAACTTGATGAAATACACTTGGAAGCGGCACAACTGATTGCCGCCAAACATCGTGTGAAAAAGAGCTGCGGCAATTGTTATGATCGCGGCTGGATCGGCGTGTCCGAACAAAATCTCCTCGTTCTCTGCACCCGCTGCGTGGATATGGAGAAAGCGGTGGATGACTGGAAAACTTATGTGACCGAACACGACGACCTCAAAGAACATTTCAGCGAACTCTTTGAAGAAAAACACGTGGAAGAGGAAGAGACAGATCACGTCCTGCCCCCAGCCCACGAGCACAGAAAAGACCATCTCAAATCCCGGGACAGCTTTGTGCCCGGTCAAAAACGCATGGGCAGAACCAAAAAGATCTGATCTCACGCTAAAACTGAACTGCTACCTTAGTGTTTCCGCCCAGCGATCTGCGGAATAGCGAGCAACAAACTTAAAGATAAGAAGATATGTATAAAACAATCGAATTGAAAGAAAGCGCCGGCAATCTGGAACGGCGCGTTCGAGCCTATTGGAGAAAGCACGATCTTGCCCAAAAAAGCATTGATTTTCGCGAGGGCAAACCGCAATTTGTCTTTTATGAAGGACCTCCCACCGCCAACGGCAAGCCCGGCATCCACCATGTGATGTCGCGCACCCTCAAGGACGTCGCCTGCCGCTACAAAACGATGACCGGTTTTCAGGTCAAACGCAAAGCCGGTTGGGATACGCACGGTCTGCCGGTGGAGATCGAAGTGGAAAAGCATCTCGGGCTTGAGGACAAACGCGGCATCGAAGAATATGGCATCGAAAAGTTTTGCCGCGAATGCCGCAATTCGGTCTTCAGCTATGAAAAGCTCTGGCGCGAAATGACCGAACTGATGGGATATTGGCTCGATCTGGACAATCCATACATCACTCTTTCAAACGATTATATCGAATCCGTGTGGTGGATTCTGAACAATTTCTTCGAGCGCGATCTGATCTATAAAGCGCATAAGATCGTGCCCTATTGCCCAAGCTGCGGAACTCCGCTATCTTCTCACGAAGTGGCGCAAGGCTATCGGGACGTGGAAGACCCCTCTGTCTTTGTCCGTTTCAAGGCATCCGACGAAGAGAATCTCTATTATCTGGCATGGACGACCACGCCCTGGACGCTGATCTCAAACGTCGCGCTGGCGGTGCATCCGGATGAAATCTATGTGAAAGTGCTGCATCACGAACAAAACCTGATCCTCGCCAAAGCGCGTCTCGAAGTGCTGGAAGGGGATTATCAGATAATCCGAGAGTTTCCGGGAAGCGAGCTTGAACTTCGTCCCTATCAGCCGCTTTTCACCTTTGTCGAGACGGATAAAAACGCTTGGTACGTCTGTCTGGCGGATTACGTCAGCATGAGCGACGGCACCGGAATCGTGCATACCGCTCCCGCTTTTGGGCAGGACGACTATAGCTTGGGCTTGAAATACGATCTGCCCTTCATCCAGCCTGTGGATTCCGAAGGTAAATTCATCGCCGCGGTCACTCCCTGGGCGGGGCAATTTGTCAAAGCCGCGGACAAGGATATCATTCGTCAGCTTAAAGAACAGGGTGCGCTCTATCGCCGCGCTCAGATCAAACACAGCTATCCACATTGCTGGCGCTGCGATAACATGCTCATCTATTATGCCCGCGAAAGCTGGTATATCCGCACAACGCAGTTCAAACAACAGCTTTTGGACAACAATGCCAGGATCAATTGGTATCCTTCCTTCGTCGGCGAAAAACGCTTTGGCGAATGGCTGGAAAACAACGTGGATTGGGCGCTTTCCCGCGATAGATTCTGGGGAACTCCGCTCAATATCTGGGTCTGCGGAGATTGCGGCAACAAGAAATCCATCGGATCCATCGCCGAACTCACCCAGCTCGGCAAACTCAAAGACGGATCTGCAGTTCCGGAAGACATTGAATTGCACCGTCCATACATCGATGATATCGTGCTTGATTGCGATAAATGCGGCTTCACCATGAACCGCACTCCCGAAGTGATTGATTGCTGGTTTGATAGCGGCGCGATGCCATTCGCGCAGTGGCATTATCCTTTTGAAAATGCAGAAAGGTTTGAGCGCGAGCTCTTTCCCGCGGATTTCATCTCTGAAGGGATCGATCAAACTCGTGGCTGGTTCTATTCCATGCTCACGATTTCCACGCTGCTGAAAGGCGTTTCCAGCTTTAAAAGCTGCCTCGTCAACGACATGATTCTGGATAAAAACGGACAGAAAATGAGCAAATCGCGCGGAAATTCAGTGGATCCGATCCAGCTTATGCTCGATCACGGAGCGGACACGATCAGATGGTTTCTTTTGGAAGTGAGCCCTCCCTGGGTGCCCACCCGCTTTGATGTGGAAGGAGTCCGTGAGATCCAAAGCAAGCTCTTTGGAACGCTCAAAAACGTCTATTCCTTCTATGCGACCTATGCCAATATCGACGGTTTTGATGCCGCAGCTTATCCCCTGGATTGGAAACGGACTTCCGAGATCGATCGCTGGATTGTTTCCCGCCTGCATACCTTGATTGCAGACGTGCGCGGGTGGATGGAACAATATGATTTTACCAAGGTGGTGCGCGCTATTCAGGATTTTGTGATCAACGAAGTTTCCAACTGGTATGTGCGCCGCAGCCGTCGTCGTTTTTGGGTGATGGAACTGACTTCAGACAAGATCGATGCCTACCGCACCCTCAATCAGGTGATGCTGGAAACGGCAAAACTGATGGCACCTTTTTCGCCTTACATGGCGGAGGAGCTATTCCTCAATCTCGGCGGTGGAGAAAGCGTGCATCTTGCCGATTATCCTTCCTCTGAAAAAGAATGCATCGACGCGAAACTGGAAGCCGAAATGCAGATCGTGATCGATCTCGTCTATCTCGGCAGAGCAGCTCGCAACGTATGCCAGATCAAGACCCGCCAACCCCTGCAAAGCATGTATGTGCCTGCAAAATATGAACCTGTCGTGAGGCGTATGTTTGATCTGATCCAGGAGGAAGTCAATATCCGCCAAGTCAACTATGTGGCGGAGGATGAAGATTTTGTCCACTATGACCTGAAACCGGAATTTAAGGTGATGGGTCCCAAATATGGCAAACAGATGAAAGCCATCGCCGCCGTGCTGGCAAACACCAAAGGTCAGGATCTGCTTTCCGCCTTTTCCGCAAAAGGAACATATACGATCACCGTGGATGGCGGGGAGATCGATCTTTCACCGGAAGAAGTCGCCGTGCATATCAGTTCCCGCGAAGGATACGTCTTTGAAAGCATGAAGGAAATGTTTGTGGCATTGGATACCACGCTCACTCCGGAACTTCTGCGTGAAGGATTTGCCCGTGAACTGATCAACAAGATCCAGTATACCCGCAAGGAACAAGGCTTTGAGATCATGGACCGGATCAATATCCTTTGGCAGGCGGATTCCGAGATCAAAGCCGCCATCGCACAGCACGGAGACTATATCTCGTCTGAGACCCTTTGCGATGATCTTTCCGAAAAAGAGGCGGTCGATGAGACGATGCCGGAATATGACATCAATGGAAAGACCGTCCACATGCGGATCACCAGGATAAACCAGCCATGAGAATAGCTCTGCGACGCCATCTGGGGAGGTAGATATCACACGCTTTTGCATCAATTGCGGTGAACCGATACCGGCAAAGGCTAAGTTTTGCGCCTTTTGCGGGGAACACGTTGAACCGCTCGAGCCAATCAAACCTGAGCATCAAGACGCCAATCAGCAACCGGGACAGAGTAGTGATGCGAAGATATTTCCCCCCGCGGAAGAAATCGCCGATCCTGCCATGAA
The DNA here is from genome assembly GCA_030693415.1 of Candidatus Cloacimonadaceae bacterium. NCBI lineage: Bacteria > Pseudomonadati > Candidatus Cloacimonadota > Cloacimonadia (SeqCode) > Cloacimonadales (SeqCode) > Cloacimonadaceae (SeqCode) > Cloacimonadaceae bacterium (SeqCode). The sequence goes on from JAUYAR010000102.1 coordinate 4,751, forward strand.
TCTCTATGATTCCGGCAGCGTTTTCCATGGATATACCATAATCCGCATGATGAACAAAGATGCCGAAGGCATCAAATACATCGTGGAAAAGGACGGCAAAAAGTATCTGCTCAAGGTCTTCTTCAAGACCAAATTCACCCGACTGGATACGCTTTTTAACCTGCAGATGCGGCTTAAAAACCTGAATAAATTGAACCTTGCCCATACCCCCAAAGTAGTGCAGGTGAACCAAAGCACCGATCCGCCCTACATGGTGGCGGAGTTTGTGACCGGTATGCCTCTGGCACAGATCAAGGCAAGCAAACCGGAAATGCTCACCGAAGAATTTATCCGCACCGTGGGCAGGCAGCTTCTCACTGCTGCGATAGCCATCCGCATGCAGGGTCTCAATATCAGCAACCTCGCCCTGACCGGAATCATGATCAATGAAACGGGCGATCTGAAGATCCTTTCCTCAGGCATCGCCTATGAAGAGGTCGATGAACGCGAGGACGTCTTCAACATCGGCGTGCTGCTGGCTCAGCTATTATCCCAAAACACGATGTATAAGAGCATCTATAGCCCCGAACGCCTGCAAGAGCAAAAGTTTAACTATATCAGCGGCACAAGCGTCAGCCTGAACAAAGTTTTGGCGGATTGCCTGCACCGTAATATTATGCAAAGATTTAGCTCGCTTTCCAGCATCCTCAGCAATTTTGAAAAACTCCCCCCCGTCATAGAAGACAGCATCTGGACTATCAAGGAAAAAACCGGAGACCTTCTAATGGAAAGCGCCACAGATCTGCCCAAGCCCAAACCCCATATTGAATATGGCTTTTGGATCTTGATCGGAGTGATCCTATCCCTCATCATACTGCTGCTTAGCACCAATCTAGGAAGGATCATCCTCGGCGGTAAAAGCGAGGAATTTAAGTTTGTAAATATTTTCTCAGCGCAGGACAGTGTGCAGACCGTCACCACGGTCAGTAATCCTGGATTTCAAAGAGAGGTAGCCCCGGTCCGCACGGAATACGGATCCTCCAAAACAGGATCCAATATCGCCGCCTCGGATGGCTTTCGCGTCGATCCCAGATTGAACGCCGGGCTCACAGCTCAATCATCAGCTCCGGCTCAGTCCCAACCCGCACGTGCTGCCAAATCCATGCCTGCAACCATGGTCTTTATCGAATCAAATACTTTCGGCTTCGGCAGACTCAAGGAAAACCTCAACCACAACGTCTCCCAGTCCGGGTTTTACATCAGCAAGCATGAACTCACCCAAGGCGAATGGAGCAAATTCATGATGCCTGCAAACGTCAGCACCTCAGGTGATAACCTGCCGGTGGACAATGTCAGTTGGATCAAGACCATCACTTATTGCAACGGACGCAGCCAGTCCGAAGGCTTGGAACCGGCATACAAGATCCGCGGTTCAGGAGCTTCGATGGTTGTGACCTGCGATTTTCGTGCCAATGGCTATCGACTGCCCACCGAAGCGGAATGGGAACTCGCCGCCAAAGCCGGACAGCTTTATAACTACAGTGGATCGGACTTTCCCGAGGACGTTGCCTGGTCGCGTGAAAACAGTGCCGGAAAACTCCGCGCGCCGGGTGGTAAGCTGGCAAATGACAATGGGCTTTATGACATGACCGGGAACGTTTCCGAATGGTGCTGGGATTGGTTTGACGCCATTTACCCGCGAACTTTGCCCACATTCATCAATCCCACGGGTCCCGATACCGGGATTCAAAAGGTCATCCGCGGCGGCAACGTGATGAATGGAGAAGGCAGAAACCTCAATATCATCTGGCGTGAAAAAGGCGATCCCAACCGGGGATATCAATTCGTCGGATTCCGCCTCGTGAGAACTCACTAATATCGCGATAAAGGTGAGCGGGTGAGCGGGGTTTAGAGATGAGAGATGAGATAAGCTGACGCCGACCGAAAGCATTCAACAGTATATTGCTTATTGCTTATTTCTCATCTCTCATCTCTAAACCCCGGATCCACCTTTCCACCTTTCCACCCTTCTCCCCACCAATTCCCATTTGCCATTTCGCCAGATAGGTTTAGACTATTACACAATAATAGCGAATAGGAGGCAACAATGTCCGGTATCGTGTTCATGCAAACGCGCGACCTCACCGGAATGGTGGAGTTTTACGGCGATAAACTGGGGATGGAGCTCTGGTTGGATCAGGGTGGATGCTGCATTATGCAGAGCGGGAATATGCTGCTGGCATTTTGTCAGCGGGACAAGATTGATTCCAGGGGTGTGATCACCTTTTTCTATCCCGATCGGGCTGGGGTGGATGAGATGTATCAAAAGCTGGCGGTATGTGCCAAGGATCGCCCGAAACTGAATCCAGTTTACAATATCTATCATTTTTATGCCAGCGATCCCGAAGGCAGGAAGATCGAATTTCAATGTTTCGAACAGGAAATCAAACCATATCTGACGGCGAAAGAAGCCCTCATCGAGCGTCGCAGCGTGCGCAAATACAAACAAACTCCGGTTTCGGATGCACTGCTGAAAGAGGTGTTTGAGCTCTGTCGCTATTCACCTACGGCGCGAAATATGCAGGCGTATTATTACATCGTAATCAAGGATCGGGAGATTTTGTCCAAGATCGTGGAGTTGCGCGGTTCCGCAGGAGCGCCGATATTGGCAGCGCCTTTTGCAATCGCGGTTTGTGCCAAAGGGGAGCTTTCCAAACGGGTGGTTCAGGATGCATGCATCGCCGCTTACCATTTGCTGTTGGCGGCAAAGACATGCGGGCTGGGAACTTGCTGGGTGACGGATATGGACAACGACGCGGTCAAAGAACTTTTGCAGGTTCCCAAAGAAGACTATATTGCGTGTCTGACCCCGATCGGCTTTCCCGATGAGGAAATCCCGATTCCGCACCGCCATGAAGTGCATCGTTTCGTTCGCCATATCCCTGAAAACTAAGTAAAGAGCAAAATCTTGCCAATATTGTGACAAGGGGGATATAGTGGCGCAAAGAGTTCCCCCGTGACCGCCAATGGCAAACCCACGTAGCCCAAACCAGCGATCCCATATCTAAATATCATTGTTTTTTTGATATTGTGCTGGGAGAGTGCCCCTCATCAGCCCAGTCCTTGTTCAAGCGTCGGACTACGAAAAGCTATTCGATGCCTCGCCTGACCATTGAAAAGAAAGATTTGCTAATGTTTACACTACTAATTGAAACCTCTCGCAAAAACCGTGATTCTTGCGTCAAGCTTCTATAACAATGACCTGTATTCTATGTCTCACATATAGCTACAAGACCTATATAGATGTTAATCCCCACGGTAAACAACAACAGAATTTGTGGTTGACAAATAACCCTTGTGTAATCACTTGTAAAATCAAAATAATATACTAGAGGAGTCAGTAGAAATGGCTAACGGAAACGGTGCAAATGTCGGTTTTGAAAAAGAACTATGGCAAGCAGCAGATGCGCTTCGAAGCAATATGGATGCTGCAGAATACAAGCATATCGTACTGGGATTACTCTTTCTAAAGTACATTTCAGATGCGTTTGAGGAGCAATATCAGAAACTGGATGCTGATAGGGATAAAGGAGCTGATCCAGAGGACCAGGACGAGTACCTTGCCAAAAACGTATTTTGGGTGCCCCAAGATGCACGTTGGTCGTTATTCAAAGCTAATGCTAAGCAGCCGACTATCGGAAAACTGCTTGATGATGCGATGATCGCCATTGAGAAAGATAATCCAGCTCTCAAGGGAGTTTTACCTAAAGACTACGCCCATCCTCGTTTGGATAAACAAAGACTTGGTCAATTGATTGATCTGGTTAGCAATATCGGGCTGGGAGATAAAGAGAATCGTTCCAAAGATATGCTTGGAAGAGTATATGAGTATTTCCTCTCACAATTTGCCAGTGCTGAAGGTAAAAGAGGCGGACAATTCTATACTCCTAGATGTATTGTTAAGCTGCTTGTAGAAATGCTTGCTCCGTATAAAGGACGAATATTTGACCCCGCATGTGGTTCAGGTGGTATGTTTGTCCAGTCAATGGAGTTTGTAAATGCCCATGCTAACGGGAATGGGAACGGTGGTAAAGCCAAGCCAGATATCAGTATTTATGGACAAGAATCAAACCATACTACTTGGCGCTTAGCAAGGATGAATCTGGCTATCAGAGGTATTGACGGAAACCTTGGTAAAGAGCATGCTGATAGTTTTCACAAGGACCTTCATCCTGACCTAAAGGCAGACTTTGTCTTGGCAAATCCCCCTTTTAACGATTCCGACTGGCGGGGAGATCTGTTAAAAGATGACAAACGCTGGAAATACGGAACACCTCCCCCATCTAATGCGAACTTTGCCTGGGTGCAGCACTTTATCCATCACCTTGCTCCAACCGGCATGGCTGGATTCGTTCTCGCCAATGGCTCAATGTCCACAGCTACAACAGCAGAACTGGAAATCAGAAAGAATATCATCAAAGCAGACCTGGTGGATTGCATGGTAGCATTACCCGGTCAACTCTTTTATTCCACGCAGATACCTGTCTGCCTTTGGTTTGTAACCCGAATCAAGAACATTAGCTTGTTCCGTGACCGCCGAGGACAGACTCTCTTTATCGATGCCAGAAAGCTTGGCAGCTTGATTGATAGGGTACATCGTGAGTTAAGTGATGATGACATCAAACAAATTGCTGATACTTACCATGCCTGGCGAGGTGATCCCGATTCAGGGACTTATGAAGATATCCCCGGTTTCTGTAAAAGTGCTACTATTGAAGAGATAAGGGAACATAATCACATCTTAACTCCGGGGAGATATGTCGGGGCTGCCGATATTGAAGAAGATGACGAGCCTTTTGAAGAGAAAATGGCTAAGTTATGCGCTACCTTGAAAGAACAAATGAAAAAGAGTGACGAACTCAATCAGATTATCTGGGAAAATCTGAAGGATATTGGATATGGGGATTGAGACAACAGTAGGGACTTTTTGCCCCTTCATATATGGGAAAGGGCTTCCAGCGGGATCAAGAAATAGCTTTGGGACTATTCCAGTTTATGGTTCCAACGGTATAGTGGGATGGCATGATGTACCTTATACTAAAGGACCTACAGTCGTGATTGGTCGTAAGGGCACTGTTGGAGCTGTTCACTACTCGCCTATCCCTTGTTGGCCTATTGATACTACGTTTTTTATAGAGTATTCTGATCCACAAGATGCACGTTTTACCTACTATTTGTTAAAGACACTGGGGTTGGAGCTTATGAATTCTGATAGTGCTGTTCCAGGGCTTAACCGCGATGCAGCACATTTAAGAAAAATACCTTTGTTTGATAAGACCTATAGGCATGCTATCTCACAAATTCTTGGTGTTTTAGACGAAAAAATCGAAGTAAATCGCCAGATCTGCAAGACTTTGGAGGGCACAGCCCAAGCTATCTTTAAAAGCTGGTTTGTTGATTTTGACCCGGTACTTGCCAAAGCTGCAGGGAAACAACCAGAAGGAATGAATCCAGAGATTGCAGCCCTATTCCCAGATTCATTTGAAGATTCAGAGACAGGACCTATACCGAAATGGTGGAAGTTCAGCCCTTGTTTAAAACATTTGAGTATTATTAGCGGGGGAACACCGAAGACCACTAGACACGAATTATGGGATGGTAACATACCCTGGTATTCTATTGGAGATGCTCCACCGGAACACGGAGTTTTTGTTCTTAAAACTGAGAAAAGCATATCACAAGCCGGTCTTGAATCCTCATCAACAAGGCTTTTGCCTGTCGGAACGACGATAATATCTGCCCGGGGAACAGTTGGCAAATTAGCATTAACAGGTGTTCCCATGACGATGAATCAATCTTGTTATGGTCTTGTGAGTATTTCAGAGACTCCGTTTTGGAGCTACCTTACAATTGCCGATGCAGTAGATACATTAAAGCAACGAACCCATGGATCGGTCTTTGACACTATTACACGAGAAACATTCAACAACCTGAGTGTGATTGATCCCGGCAATTGCCTGAAACAAGTATTTGAGGGAATTGTAAGCCCTTTGATGATGGCGATATGTAACAATGTTGCGATGTCACATAGCTTAGTGTCTATCCGAGATTTTCTTCTGCCTAAATTGATAAGTGGTAAGATACGAATCAATGATGCAGAGAGTTAGTGGAAAGGAGTGTTTGATGCCAAACCAACAAAGAATCCGGCGGATATCATCCATTTCGAATGAACTAGTCACTAAATCCCGAGAGTCAGCTCTTGCAGCAGTTCAAATTTTTAACAGCCCGATGATAACCTTTAAATCTGAAATATACATAGTTTTGATGCATATTGCCTGGACTTATCTACTACATGCGTATTATCGTAAGCATAATATCGAGTACAGATACTTCACTCAAAAGGGAAATAGGCGAGTTTACGATAGAACTAAGAAAACGGTCAAAGGAAAACCAAGAGCGTATAAATACTGGGAACTTGAGAGATGCTTAAACGAGAGTAGTTGTCCATTAGATAAAGACACAATTAACAATCTGCGATTTCTGATTGGGATACGTCATGAAATTGAGCATCAGATGACAACCAGGATAGACTCAACCTTGAGCGCTAAGTTCCAAGCATGTTGCTTGAATTACAATGAGTATGTTAAGGCGTTCTTTGGAGATAAACTCGGCATTGATAAGCATCTTGCATTCAGTCTTCAGTTTACATCAATTTCGCAAGAACAGATCGAAACTTTGCCGACGCCAGACAAAATGCCATCTTATATTCAGTCCTTTATCGAAGGATTCGAGAATCAATTATCTGAGGATGAGTTTAACAGCCCAAAATTTGCCTATCGTGTGCTGTTTGTTGCCAAAACAGCCAATCATAAAGGCCAGGCAGATCAGGTGATCGAGTTTGTTAAATCTGATTCGCCATTAGCTGCTGATGTGAACAGAGCTTATACTGTAATTAAAGAAACGGAGAAACCAAAGTATCGTCCGGGGCAAATCGTCTCAATGATGAAAGAAAAGGGATACAAGCGTTTTGGGATGACTCCACACACGAACTTGTGGAAGGATAAAGAGGCAAAAGATGCAGCCAAAGGATATGGTGTGATGGTTGCAGGAACTTGGTATTGGTACGACAAATGGATTCAAGAAGTATTGCAGCACTGCAAAGAAAATGCTGTAAAGTATGGTAAAACTAAATGAGGGGATTTTTCTCAGAATCAGTCATTGAACAAGCTACTTTAGCTTGGTTAGAAGGGATTAACTACAATATTGCTTTCGGTTTAGACATGGCACCAGATGCGATTGAATCTGAACGAGAAACCTATGGACAAGTTGTTTTAGGTGACCGACTTCATCAGTCACTTCAGGCTTTAAATCCCAGAGTACCTTCTGAGGCTATCGAAGAAGCTTTCAGGAAGTTGATCAAATTGGATTCACCGTCCTTGATCATTAATAACCATACCTTACACAAGTATTTAATTGAGGGAGTTCCTGTTGAATACCCAAGAGAAGATGGCAGTATAGCCGGAGATTACGTCCAAGTAATCGACTTTGAGAATCAGGACAATAACGACTTCCTTGCTGTTAACCAGTTTACAGTCGTGGAAAACAAGATTGAGAGAAGGCCTGACATCGTTCTTTTCGTAAATGGACTGCCACTAGCAGTAATTGAACTTAAGAATGCGGCAGATGCTAAAGCTACTATTTGGACTGCCTATAATCAGTTGCTGACTTACAAAGAGCAAATCCCCTCTCTGTTCAATTACAACGCTGTGCTGATGGTTTCAGATGGCTTACATGCAAGAGTGGGGACATTAACCGCCAGTAAAGAATGGTTTATGCCTTGGAGAACCATTGATGGTGAAGGCTTGGACGACAACCACCTTACTCAGCTACAGGTAGTGATAGAGGGAGTATTCGATAAACAACGATTCCTAGATCTTATCAGGTACTACATAGTTTTTGAGGATATTGGAGCTGGGACACTGATTAAGAAAATGGCAGGATATCATCAGTTTCACGCTGTGAGACACGCAATCCAGTCAACAGTAAGGGCTGCAGGACCTACAGGAGATAAGCGCATTGGTGTTGTTTGGCACACCCAGGGTTCAGGTAAAAGCCTAACTATGGCTTTCTTTACGGGAAGAGTAGTATTGCACAAGGATTTGCAGAATCCAACTATAGTAGTAATTACGGATCGTAATGATTTGGATGATCAGTTGTTTGGCACTTTTTCCCGCTGCCATGAGCTGCTGAGGCAACAACCAGTTCAGGCTCAAAGCAGAGATCACCTTAGGGAGTTGCTAACAACAGCATCCGGGGGTGTGATCTTTACAACTGTGCAAAAGTTCTTCCCCACAGACACTGAAAGGGCTCATCCACTGCTTACCGACAGAAGAAATGTGATCTTGATTGCTGATGAAGCCCATCGCAGCCAATATGATTTCATTGATGGCTTTGCCAGGCACATGCGTGATGCCTTGCCCAATGCCTCTTTTATCGGCTTTACTGGAACTCCAATTGAATTGACTGATGCAAACACCAGGGCTGTTTTCGGTGATTATATCAGCATATATGATATTGAACAAGCTGTCCGGGATGGTTCTACCGTTCCCATCTACTACGAAAGTCGCTTGGCAATGCTTGAACTCGATGAAGCACAAAAACCTACGATTGATGACGAATTTGAAGAAGTTACAGAGAGTGAGGAGTTTGATAGTAAAGAAAAGCTAAAGACTAAATGGGCTACCTTGGAGTCTTTGGTTGGTTCTGAACATCGACTCCAGAAAATTGCAGAAGACCTTGTAAAGCATTTCGAAAACCGGCAGGATGTTCTTGCTGGAAAGGCTATGATAGTTTGTATGAGCCGGCGTATATGCGTAGAACTTTATAAGGCTATCATAGCTCTGAGACCAAACTGGCACAATGATGAAGATGGTCAAGGGACAATTAAAATCGTCATGACTGGCTCTGCCAGTGATCCTGTGGAGTGGCAAAAGCATATCAGAAGTAAAACCAGAAGGGAAGAGCTTGGTAAAAGGTTCAAAGACCCCAGTGACCATTTCCAGATTGCAATAGTAAGAGATATGTGGCTGACTGGCTTTGATGTCCCCTGCCTTCATACGATGTATATTGATAAACCAATGAGGGGACACGGGCTTATGCAAGCTATCGCTCGGGTTAACAGGGTGTATAAGGACAAGCCAGGCGGCCTGATAGTTGATTATATTGGGCTAGCTGAGCAGCTAAAGCAAGCATTATCCAACTACACTGAAAGCGGGGGCAGGGGGCAAACGGCCATTGACCAAAACGAAGCGGTAGCCTTGATGCTGGCGAAATACGAAGTGTGCTGTGATTTGTTTCACGGCTTTAATAGAGATCTTTGGAACACAGGCAATGCCCAAGAAAGACTGTCCCTACTACCTAGAGCTCAGGAACATGTACTTTTACTTGCAGATGGCAAGAATCGTTTTGTGAAGGCTGTTGTTGAACTAACAAAAGCCTATGCTTTATCAGTGCCTCACGAGAAAGCCCTTGAGATAAGCGATGACGTGGCTTTCTTTCAGGCTGTAAAAGCTGCTCTGGTGAAAAGCCAACCAGACAAACAGCGATCACAGGATGAAATCGAGCACGTAATCAGGCAGATCATCTCTAAAGCATTAGTAACTGACGAAGTGATAGATATCTTCTCAGCTGCAGGAATTAAGAAACCGGATATCTCCATTTTATCGGATGAGTTTCTGGCCGATGTGAGGGGCATGGAGCATAAAAATCTTGCAGTTGAGCTATTAAAGAAACTTCTTGATGGCGAAATTAAGTACACTGCTCGCAAGAATGTTGTGATGGCTCGCTCCTTCACAGAGCTTTTAGAGAATGCAATAGCCAAGTATCACAATAGAGCTATTGAGACTATCCAGGTGATTGACGAGCTGATCAAGATAGCAAAAGTCATGCGAGAAGCAAGTAACAGGGGAGAAAAACTCGGGTTATCCGAAGACGAAATTGCTTTTTATGACGCTCTGGGAGTAAATGATAGTGCGGTAGCCGTATTAGGTGATGATCAACTTCGTTTGATTGCTCAGGAAATCGCAAAATCAGTTAGAAACAACGTCAAAATCGATTGGGCTATCCGGGAGAACGTGAGAGCAGAAATGCGAGTGATCGTAAAGCGCATACTACGTAAATATGGGTACCCACCAGATAAGCAAGCTCAGGCTACTGAACTGGTGCTTGAGCAGGCTGAACTCATTTGCAGAGCAGAGGACGAGGATATGTCGTGAAGACCATAGTATTATCCTATCCTTTTATAACTATAACATTCGTAAACAAGGAGTGCTTGTGCTGATTGCAGTTTTTTTAATAATGGCCGTTCTTTTCATTATTGGTTTGATTTATGGATTTGGTAAAAGTAAAGAAAGTCGAAACATTATCAAACTAGTACATGACTACACGAAAGAGAATTGTGAGTTTAACAATCAACCAATGTAAAAGGAGAGATAATGAAAACAATACTGTACTGCGCTATTCTATGCCTTTCGATCGTGGTAAGCAGTTGTTCTGAAAGAAGTAATAAGGGCGATAGAGACAGTTTATCCACTAATGCTGACAGAATAACCGAATCTGTAGATGTTGTAAGCCTTGGATTAGTTACATCCGAAGACGATAATAAGATGATTGGTCAGGATGTTGTTTATAAAAAGGATAACGATACCTTCACTTTGAGCTTCAGGAGAACATTGCCCAAAACTGGTACCGAGAATATTTTATTGATGGTCTTCTATGATAAGATTCCTGTTGAAACACCTGTTTCCTCTTTGGCTATGACATTTTCAGATGGTAATCAGTTTGTCATTGAGTCTGACTTTTTTATGCCATTAAAAACTGGACAATTTGGTAATAAAGCCGGTAAAGATAGCGGGAAGAAGATACAAGGTTTCACAGTTGTTATTGACGATCAGTCAAAGCTAAACTTAAAAAACAGCGATCTATCGACTCTTAAAGCTATTTTTGCTAGTGGAGATCAAATTGAAGTTCCCATAAACAAAAATAATGCACTAAAAATCAAAGAATTCCTGAACACTTCGTTCAAGGTCTATAGATGATCGAATTAAATCAATTCATAATAAAGGTGTTAGCAATGAAATCAGTACTTATCATGGTCTTTGCCTTACTCGTATTAAGCATGTTTGCATTCCCTGTTGATAATCCTGTCATTGGTGAAGAATGGGGTTATCAAAATCCTGATTACGATATAGTGTTAACTAATGGCAGGTTAGCAAATAAAGTGTCAATCGTTTGCGTTGATTCCCTAGCTATGTATATTGAAATTGATACAGAGATATTGCTTAAGATACCAAAGTCACAGGTTGTAAGTATAGATCCTACACTCCCTGAAGGCTATCAATCCTTTGTTTATAGAAACTATGTCGAAGGATATTCAAAATGGAAACCAGATAAGATACGAGTAATTGATCTAAAGCCATCATGTAAGTATATTGTCCGTGCACTTATCAGTGAGATTGATAGCTGCGGGGGAGTATCCGTCAGCATTGATTTGTATAATTTCTCAAAAAACAGATTGAAATATGCTTTGTATACGGTCAAATACTATAATGCAGTCGACGATCTTATAGCAAGCGATATTGGGAATTATTCATCACAAAGATGCAAGGCTACTGGATTTATTGAGCCAGGGACACACGATGGAGGTGTATGGGATGGTTTCTATAACTCAACAGCTCGATCAGTAAAAATATCATCTCTAACACTAACATATTCATCTGGTAACCAAGAGACTTTTCAAAGAAGTGGGACTTCATTACTTCTCATCGAGAACTAGCCATTTCTTGATAAACAGTTAAATCATCATCGTCGTTGTCCTACATTTCCAATGAAACGGTGGGAAGGGAGTGTGGGCTCCTGAGACACCGATAGGCTCATCTTGATTATTATACACTATCTGGTCATTCTTAACCCAAGGCGCTAAGGCTTTGATATACTCTCGGGCATCATCCAGGCTTTTGGACTTGGTATCCAGAGCCATCAGGTTATCCATCACTTCCAGGGCATTGTTTAATGGGTATATCTTATCTTGGGCTGCCAGAGCCCGGCAGATGTCACTGGTGCGGTCATCGAGGATAACTACGAGCTTGTAGTACTTAGCCTGGGCTTTCTGGTATCCTTGCAACCTGCCGAACTCTCGTATTCTCAGTGCTGTGTGTTCTGCTAGCCCTTGCCAGTAATGTGATGATCTGATGGCGAGATCATTGAACTGCTCTTTAAGGGTATCGGCTAACATCTCTTTGGTATATCCCTGCTCGATAGCTGAATAATATGCCGGGATAGAGCCACTTGTTCGCAATTTGAGAGCCAGGCTCTCGGAAAATAGAGCCACTCAATTCGCTGATCAGAGCCACCTTGCCAATTAGCCCCGATATCTGATCATGGATTTATACACCAATCGGTGTAAATACATCCATGG
>JAUYAR010000103.1 GCA_030693415.1 Candidatus Cloacimonadaceae bacterium
GGTAATAGGTGTGACTATTACCGGTACGCGAGCTGTGAATGATCTTCTTTCTTATAAACATGAATCCCAGAAAATCCAGGCGCTGAAGCTGTCAATATATATTTTTCCTGCAAAGCCCTGATTTTGGACACTAATTGGCTATTTTCCGAAACTCAAATACTGTTTTTCAATGAGTTACGATTCCAAAATGACTAAAAACACATTTTTCATGCGAAACTTGGGGTAAGCAAGATAGAGCCAAATTCCCCCGCTGCCAAATCCGGACTTCGGGTTGGCTTTGTAATTTTGAGCATTGATAGCATAGAAGTTATGAGTCCCAAAATATTTGCCAGCGTGCTGGAAACCATGAAAGCCTGCATGGAAAAGGATAAACGCAAAACCATCCGCTTGTATTTGATAGACACCAATAAACAGCCGATTTTTATGGTGCTTCGTTTCGAATAAACCAAGAACCTATATTCTACCTCACAAAACAAAGCCCCGGATTTGCACCCGGGGCTTTCTCATTATTTCACTTACGCAGTTTTCACTTTACTTAGCCAGTATCATCTTCTTGGAAGCAGAGTAATTTCCGCTGGTCATACGATACAGGTAAACCCCGCTGGAGCTGGGGTTTCCGCTGGTATCGCGTCCATCCCAGGAAACTTGATAGTAACCGGGAGTATTGTGTTCGGCTTTAAAGCTTCGGACTAACTGGCCTTTCATGTTATAGATATCGATATTCACCCTTCCGGCTTCCTTCAGGGTATAACGGATATTTGCATTGGGATTGAAGGGATTAGGGAAGGCATTCATCAGCTTTGTAACCATTAGATTCACAGGCGGCAGGGGATCCAGCGATGGATCGCCAATGGTAATAGTAAGCGGGCCGTAGAAATCGGATACGCCACCCAGAGAAATGCTTTCCAGCCAGTAATAATAAACCATGTTGCTGTAAGCTTCCACATCGGTGTAGGCATAGCTGATTTGGGTTCCCAAGCTTACCCCGTGGTCAATTAAAGTGGGATTGATCTTGATTGCACTGCCAAGATTCATCGCTTCTCCACGCAGGACGTTGTAACCGCTGTGATTGGTTTCGGATTGGGCTACCCAGGCGATCTTTACAAACAAACCTGAAGTAATTGTTGCGGTGAAACTGGATAGCTCCACTGGCAGAGTAGCGTCTTCGGAGGTCATAAGCACTGGAATTTCGGTTTTTCCACCGAAGGGCACATTTTGCAATAGGGCAGTTTCGGGATGGGTGCAAGGATAAGGCGTAGCGTGCTGCCAATCACCATTATAATATGCAATTATATACCAGGTGCCTACCGGAACTACAACCGTGAGGTCAGTATTCTCAGTTCCGCTGAATTGCATGGCTACAATTGTACCTACATTATTGATGTACTGAGGCAGGGGAACGGTTAAATCGCCTATTGTGGTAGGCGTTCCGGTTATTTCAACTCCGGGGGTGGCAATATACTCAAAGCCAGTGCCGGAATCCACATAATGATAGGTGCCAATGAATTTGATCTGTATGTTAGATTGTAGGTTGGCAACCACATTGTCGTCAAAGTTGAGATCACGGAGCCAATTGTAATCTGTCTTTTGCACAGTATAAGTTCCGCTGAAACCATGATTGTGGGTAAAAGTATAGGGGGTTACCTGATTTGTAGTGCTGCCATTCAGTAAGATGGCGGCTCCTGCTGGATTGGAAGTGATTTCCACGCTATACTGATATAGTTGACCCACAAAGTTCTGGGAAACATTCGCACTCAGATTGCTGATGGCAAGCTGAGCCGGATCCCAATTGCCATAGCCGGTCATTTGCACAGTATAAGTTCCGCTGAAACCATGATTGTGGGTAAAGGTATAGGGGGTTACCTGATTTGTAGTGCTGCCATCCAGTAAGATGGTGGCGCCCGCTGGATTGGAAGCAATCTGGACGGAATAGAGGGTTCTGAAGTTCCAGGTATCCCCTTGGACAGTTTGCAATGGCGTAACGGTTGCCACTTTCCAAAAATATTGAGTGCCATAATTCAAAGTTCCGTTGTATGTATAACCACTGGTTGGGCAGGAAGCATCACTTACGAGGTTCCAGTTACCATCGGCAGTCCCGAGATAGAAGAGATAATTGCTTGCTCCGCCAATATCGTTCCAATCAAACGCCGGATTGTTTACACCGATGCTCGTGGCGCTATTGGCTGGAGACGGATTGACTGCTTTGCCATTTGTGGTGGTAAATGACCATCTCTGTGTGTCGTTTGCCATACCAACGTTGTTACTGCCGACTGCCGACCAGTAGTAGGTAGTATTGAAACGCAGCAGAGATGGTGTATAGGAATTTGTTAGGACTCTGCTACCGTCCGCTATATTGGGTGCCACTTCCACAGCGTATTTACAGAGAGCGCTAACATAATCATCATCCCATTGATAGGCCGCCCCATTGTTCTTTGTTATAAAATACTGGACTCCGTTAAAGTTGTTAGGTTCTCCTGTGTGCCAGTTTGTATAATACCATGGATCGCCATTGGCATACTTGAAGATATTGGCTGTTAACCTATCTGAACCGCCAAACCAGATCTTATCTGTACTATTGAATTTTGCATCTTCAGTAGAAGAACCGAATGTGGCGAGGTAGCCTCCATCCTTCTGCACCTGTGCATTAGCCGCAGCCCAGTGCCAGTTATAGCCGTGATTGGATCTGAAATAGCGATGACCGTTCCCTACTCCAATGTCGGTATAATTACCGGCATTGGTGATGGAGTTGCTCGTACCCAGATAGGCATAGTATTCGGTTGGGCTACCTGAAGGTACATTCCAGCTTAGAACGGTATTGATAGGGACATTAGGGGCTTCATTTGCCGGAGAAATGGTTGCTGCAGTGATTGTCCCCGGTGCGGAACCGCCATCATTATTGGTTTTGAACGACCACTGCGTGCTACCGAAAGGGCGTCCAAACGCATTGTAAGGCACAGCGGTCCAGCGATAGAGTGTATTGGGGGGCAATTTAGTATCTTTAAAGTGATAGGATGTGCCAAAGACCACTACGCCATCCAGCACGTCTGCAGGATACTCAAGCAGGGATCTGTAGGTATTGGTACCTGGAATGTCATACCACTTCCCGCTGGTTCCTTGCACCACATAGTTTTCACTGGTTTGACCATTGGGTTCGGGTGGTTGAAAGTTGAGATCCCAGTTTGTATAGGCATTGGTTTCGCCCACATTCCAGACAAACCATCCTTCACCACTTAAATCCTGACCGGAAACATCGTTAAGACCTATCCAGTAGTTGAAATCAGTTGGCAGTATTGCTTGTTCAGCGGCATCATTGATTGTCACCAGATGTCCGCCGTTGGCTTCTGCTGCGGCTTTGGCATCGGCATAATTAAGTGTAGTAGTGGTTTTCTGATAAACATGACCATTAATAAAAGCATGTTGTATGCCGAGTCGATCAGTCCTGGATCTAAACACAAAAAGTTTGTAATAGGTAGCTTCATTAACCGGCGCCCAGGTCAGGGTGGGATTTAGCGGAGCATTGGCTACTTCGCTATCGGGAGAACCCCACGCAGGGTAACTTGACGGTGCAGTTCCATCTGCATCGGTGGTGAAGCTCCATGTAGAGGTAGGACCCTGTCCGTCATTGTTTCTGGTATAGACTGACCAAGTATATGTAGTATTTGGATCAAGCTTGCAATTCAGGTCAAAGTAGTTATTACCGGTTGTTTGAGTGTGCGTTACCCAGCTATCCACTTCAATCCAGTAACGGCGGGTTTGTGTACCTATGTCATTCCACGTTCCATTAGGATACATCTCTACATAGTCACCAGCTCCACCATCGTCATTTGGCTCTCCGGCAGCCCAGTTAGTATAGCTTAATGCTCGTCCGTTTTCCCACCTAAATGAACCTTCAGTGATCCAATCGGACAATCCTATGTAAGCAGCTGCACCCCCGTTATTGGTCTGCATACTGCTGTTTATACTTGCATTATGGGCACATCCGATACGCCACTTGTTGTTATTACAAATGGTCTTGGCATTCTGCCAGGTATCGGTGCCGTTGGAAAGATAATAGTGAGTACCGGACGCGGAGAATTTGTAGGTATAACCGGTAATAGTTTTTGGTGATCCCCACATATTAAGCGAGTATTGATATGGCTGGTTGTTTGATACACTTGTCTGCGACCATTGCAGCCGCAGATCCTGCAACTGGACTCCGTTTGCCCCGTTTGCCGGATAGGGGCTTTCCGGTGCACTGGCTATGACTGCAAATAGATGTGTGAAAATTCCGCAGCACAATACCAGCATCATGCAGAGGAAAATTAGGTAGCGTTTTGTCTTCATTTTGTTGCTCCTTGGTTTATTTGTTGTGTGTTACTAGTGAAATTTTGTTTAGATTTTTGGTACCTGATTTTAGCTTTCTGGTGCAAATCAGCTATTCTCAAGGCAATTTCCCGATAATTGCTCTGATTATAATCAAGAGCTTGGTTTTGTATTTTACCTTCTGGGAAGGTAATTACAAAACCAAGCATACCTTTCCCACTTTCGGGATCGGTGATGGTATCGACGATACCGCTGATCTGAACCTTTTGCTGTTCTTGTTTCTTCATACATCCTATAAAAAGCAAAGCCTGCGCCAAATGCAAATTAAATTGTTGCAATACCAGTAACTTATTGATATGGATGTGATTGAGGTAAGGGAGACAGGAAAAATGGAGTAAATGAAACCATCATTTAGCCTTGCAATTCCACTATTGCAATTCCACTATTGCAATTCTTTTATCGATATATGATTCTCGAATCTGCAGCGGATAATGGTCTGGTTTTTCTTTTGGCAGAGACTATTATCTGCTTATCTTGAGTTTTTTAATATGGCGGGAGAGAGTGCTTTCGGACATATTGAGCAGCTTGGCTGCCTCTTTTTGCATCCCATCGCATCTGTTCAGGGCTTCAACAATCATCTTGGTTTCGGTGTCCTTCAGATGATGTGAAACCGCTTTAAAGGCTGGTAGTTCAGAAGTGGGTGTATCCGGCAGTATGCCATCCAGCATTCTGGCATCCCACTGCGCACTTGGTTTTAAAATAAAAATACGCTCAATCAGGTTTGCCAGTTCACGGACGTTTCCGGGGAAACTATATGCCCTAAGTCGGTTATAGAAGCTATCGGAAAGAATTGGAATGGGCAATCTGAATTCCCTGGAGTAGCGTTCCACAAAGAAATGTGTGATCATTTCCAGATCGGAAAGCCTTTCGCGTAGCGGCACCAAATGAATCTCCACTTTGTTTAACCGGTGATACAAATCCAGCCGGAATTTATTGTTGTGTATCAGAGTGCTGATATTTTTGTTCGAGGTGCAGATGATTCTGCAGTTTACCGGAATTTCTTTATCACTTCCTACGGGCTGGATTGTATGCTCTTCAATGGCCCGCAGCAGTTTAACCTGTGCTTCCACGGGCATATCCGAAATCTCATCCAGCAGCAAGGTTCCCTTGTCTGCCATCAGAAATTTGCCTTTACGATCTTCCATCGCACCGGTAAAGGCACCTCTTTTGTGGCCGAACAATTCACTCTCTATCAGGTTGGGAGATATGGCTGAAGCATTTATGGCTACCAAGGGTTTTCCTGTCTTACTCTCATTATGGATGATTCTGGCAATCACTTCTTTACCGGTGCCGGATTCTCCAGTGATCATCACATGGGTGTAAGGATAACGGGCAGCCAGATAGGCATCTTTCAGGGCTTTCTTGATGGAGGAGTGTTCACCGATAAAATCTGTGCTTGAGCTGAGGCGGATTAGTTCACTTTCGGTGTTGCACTGGTTTTTTAGTCTTAGATACTCACTGCGCAGTTTATCTATCCTATCCTGATATAGGGCATTCTGTTTACTAAAATTCTCCCGGAAATAAATCTGGTAGGTATTATCCAGCATTTCCAAAGCTTCAAAGCCTTCTTGATACTTTTCCTGCTCTTCGAACAAGCGGGCTTTGCAGCGGTAAGCAAAAGTGAGATGATGATTTTCTTGGATATCAGTAAAGTATGCAATAGCTTTGTTTATATGTTGCTCCGCTTCATTATAGGCTTTCAATTCTATCAGGTTATCAGCCAAATTCACATACTGAGTATGTTCCCGGAGTGCATTATTGCTTTTTATCGCAGAGTCAATCGAGTTTCGGTTTATTTGCACTGCTTCATCAATTCTACTCAGTTTTCCCAGCGCGATGGCCAAATTATTCTGAGTTATGTGTGCATTCAGAGAGTTTTCCAAGCCAAATTCATCAGATAATTTCAGACTATAATAGTAGATATCGATGCCTTGTTCCAGGTTTCCGCTGTTCACATAATACAAGCCCAAGTTTATATTCAGTGGGATCAATAGCGATCTGTTATCGTTTTTGGTTGCCCAGTCTATGCCATCAGAAAGGTATTTGTACGCCTTGGGAAGGTTTTTCAGCATCAGATTTACAATGCCAAAATACAGCAAGATAAAGGTATAATATTTGGGATTTCGTTCTTTTTCCACCAGATCATACAGCAGGATTAGTTCTTGATTGGCGAGATCGGGCAGATTACGCTGCAAGTAAAGGATACAGTAGGATAAATGCACCTCAAGCTGCAAATCCAGAATATCGGACTCAAGAGCTTCTACCATGGCTTCTTTCAGCAGTTCTTCCTTAGCATCCGTGCTGATATCCTTGCCAGGTTTTTGGCAGATTAAGTTTTTCAGTTCGCAGCTTAAGGCTTTGCTGCCACATTGTTTTGCTTGTTTTTCAGCCAGTTTGAAATATTCTTCTGCTTGAGAGTTACTTCCGCCAGTTGCAACTGTGAAATTGTAAAGCATTATATAGTATGCGCATAGGAACAGGCTGTCCTTTTGCTTCGGTAAGGAGGTCTTTAGATCAGCCAAAACACTCTGGGCTTGTCTGGTTTCTCCCAAGATAAGGTGTGCCTTGGCCATGGTTAGCTGGAGCAAACCCTGAGAATGGTGCTTTAATTTCCGGCTGGATTGAACATAATCATGCGCAAATTTCCGCGGCTCGTTCGCGGCATAGTGCTGCAGATTATACAGTTCCTTTTCATTTAACTCAATGCTCATTTAAGCTCCGTATTCCTTTTTTTCGATACCGGTCATGGCTACCCCTATCCCGGCAGGGATAAAAGAAGCGGTTTAGTTCTCTTGATAATTTCTCTCTACCGTGCAAACTCGGTATAATCAGGATAATCGTCATTATGGTAAACCAACCTGGTAACTAATTCATCCGTCTCTGCATTAAAATATAGAGTTATGCAATCCACATACTTTTGATCCGTTGCGTAAACACACTTGAATTTGATGTATGTGAAGGCTCGTGGAACTGGGCATCGTTATTCATCAAAATGTCCTTGGCCACGGCATAGCTATCCCCGTAAGATAGGCCAAACAAGCCCTTCTGACCAAAGAGCCACATTGCCGTTAGCATCATAACAAGCATAAATAGAATTCTTTGCATTTCGTTTTCTCCCTTTTGAAGTGTATAATTTTGATGCAATTTAACTAACGGAAGTGATTTGCAAAGTTGAGTCCCAATTGTTGGTGTAAATTCCAACTCATTGTTTCTCATGTTCTTTGAAGACCTGTCAACAAGGCTTCTCCTCACACACTATATACTTTATGGTTATTGTAGCGATAACATCAACCGATTCCACAATGAATTCAAAGTTGACTTCGTGTCAAGAACTTTCTGTTTCATTTTAATAAACTACTTTGTTGTGACGAGCTGAAGCCCTACCGAGCTTGCGGAGCAGGGCTTCAGCTCGTCGCGCATAAGCGAAGTCCCTAATGCCTTTCTGCTACAGTTTTCTTTTATGTTTTCCATCGGCTCAGTTAGGTAGATTTTTCCACATGTCCAATCCTCAGAATAGCCTTGAGGAATTGCCCCAATCAACCTAGTGCAGCTATTCTCATCAGTGAATATCCTGATGCAGCGTTCTCTGCGCCTGATCTCTTCATTAAGGCGCTTCAGAGAGTTAGTGCACTAAATCTCATTTAATGCAGTAAAACCTTTATCGCAATTCTGTCAACATCTGTCAACCATCTAGACTTACAAGGCTTGACAGTATGCATTGTAATGCCTTTATAATATATGGATTTACGCATTTCGCAGCACATCGGCATGCCGCGCTACAGCTCAAACGACAGCGTTAATCAAGCCTTAATCAAGCGTTAATCAAGCGTTAGTTTTATTACGCTTGATTAACGCTTGATTAAGGCTTGATTAACGCAGCCAAGGCGGAGAGCAGTGTGGTGCCACACTGGGCTGCAATTTTTGCTGATAATTTTTGCTGCTAATTGTGCTGCCAATTTGCCGTAATTTTGCCTCGTTCACCTCAAAAAAAAAACACCCGCGCCTTTCACAGGCACGGGTGCTAAGATGCTATCCAATCAAAGTGCGCGATGGGATCACACTTCCATGATTTCTTTTTCCTTGGCTTTTTCCGCATCGTCGATCTTGTTGACCCATTCATCGGTGATTTCCTGGATTTCCTTGTGCAGCTTTTTTTCTTCGTCTTCGCTGATCTCGCCGTCTTTTTCCATCTTTTTGGCGAGTTCATTGGCGTCCCGACGCAGATTACGGACAGCCACGCGGGCGTCTTCCGCCAGCTTTTTCAGGCTCTTGACGATGTCCTTGCGTTTTTCTTCGGTGAGTGGTTGGAAGGGCAGGCGGATGACGTTTCCATCGTTTTCGGGAGTGATGCCGATATTGGCGGCGAGGATGGCTTTTTCGATATCCGCGAGGGTGGTTTTGTCCCAGGGCTGGATGATGATCAGCCGCGCTTCCGGGATGGAGATATTGCAGAGCTGTTTGACCGGTGTGGGTTGGCCATAATAATTGATCCGCACGTCGTCCAAAATGGATGCGCTGGCGCGACCGGTGCGGACTTTGGAATATTGATGCAGCAATGATTCGAAGGATTTCTCCATCTTTTCTCTTGCGTTGTTTTTAAGTTCTTCCATAATAACCTCTTACGAAATATTCACGTAATTCTTAAGGATGAATGTAGGTGCCGGTATTGGGATTTGTGATCGCCTCTAACAGGCTGCCGGGAACTCCGATATTGAATATCTTCAGCGGCATGCCGTTTTCCAGTGCGAGCGAGAAAGCGGTCATATCCATCACCGCCAGTTTTTTTTTCAGACATTCGGAATAGCTGGCGGAAGGGATGAACTCAGCTTTTGGATCCTTGCTGGGATCGGCGGTGAAAAGTCCGTCCACCTTGGTGGCTTTGAGCACGATGTCCTGTTTCAATTCGATGGCGCGAAGCACTGCGGCGGTATCGGTGGTGAAAAATGGATTGCCGGTGCCCCCGCCGATGAAACAGATCTTACCTTTTTTCAATGCCTTGGAAGCTTTTTGCGGGGTATAGTGATGCACGATCTTGTCCATCTCCAGGCAGGAAAAGACCTTGGCGGGAACATTCTTGTATGTAAGAATTTCCGCAAGATAGAGGGCGTTTTGCACGGTTGCCATCATGCCGATGTTGTCCAATGTGACACGATCGAGGGTCTGGTTTTTCCAGGTTCCGCCGCGGAAGATGTTTCCTCCGCCCAAAACAATGGCAATGCTGTATCCAAGACGCTTGACGGAGATGATCTCGTCCGTGAGGAAATCGATCACCTCGTCGTCAAAACCATAGCCCTTCGCTCCGCCGAGGATTTCTCCGCTGAGTTTGAGCATCACGCTGTGAATCTTTTCAGGCTGATAAACGGACATATTTCACATCCTTTTTTTGGTATGCCACCCTGAGAGCGAAAACCTTTAGTTGCCCAGTTCGTAACGAACGAAACGGGCGACCTGGATATTTTCTCCGGTGATGGCGATGGCATCCGTGATCAAGGATTTGATCGTGCGGGTTGAATCCGCGATCGTTTCCTGATCCAGGAGTGAATTCTCGGCGCAATATTTCCTGAGATGACCTTCCACGATCATCTCCACGAGCTCAGGTTTCTTACCGTCAAGGATAGCTTTGTTGCGGGCAATGTCTTTTTCGTTTTCGATCAGCGCGGGATCGATCTGATCAGCACTGATCGCCAAAGGATTGGTGGCTGCGATCTGGAGAGTGATGTCCTCGGCGAGTTGTTTGAATTGATCGGTGCGGGCGACGAAATCGGTCTCGCAATTGAGCTCGAGCAGGACGCCGATCTTACCGTTAAAGTGAATGTAGGAGTGGATGAGCCCTTCTTTGGTCTCGCGGACTGCCTTGGAGGCGGCTTTGCTGATGCCGCGCTCGCGCAGATATTTGATCGCCGCGTCCACGTCGCCATTGGTCTCGATCAGAGCTTTGCGGCATTCCATCATGCCGACTCCGGTTCTCCCGCGCAGTTCTTTTACCATGCATGCGCTTACGTCTGCCATTTGTATCTCCTTGTCAAATTGTGTGTTATGGTTTCGGGACGGTGATCTGAAGACCACCGCCCCGGTTATATGAAATGGGTTTTATTCCCCAGTGATTGCTGGGATTTCGATTTCCGCTGCGGCAGCCATTTCGATGACCGTTTCGATCCCTTCCATCGGTTCTGCGACCACCACTGTGGCATCGGAGCCTTCGGAAGAGATGTTTCTGCCTTCGATCACGGCGTTTGCCATGATATCCGAAATCAGGGCAATGGCGCGGGTGGCATCGTCGTTTGCGGGAATGACATAATCGATGAGGTCGGGATCGCAATTTGTATCCACCATTCCGATGATCGGAACTCCGAGGATGCGGGCTTCGTGGATGGCGATCTTTTCATGATCTGTATCGACGACGAAGATGGCACCGGGCACGGCATCCATGTCACGAATTCCACCAAGGGAAAATTCGATCTTGTCGTGCATGCGCTTCATCTTTTGTTGCTCGAGCTTGGTATAGTTGTTGATGCTGCCGTCGGCGACGGTTTCTTCATAGTATTTCATCTTGTCGATGCTCTGGCGAATGGTGGTCATGTTTGTGAGCATGCCTCCATACCAGCGCTGATTAACGTAGAAGATGCCGGATTTTAGGGCGGATTCCCTGATCGCGGCTTGAGCTTGTTTTTTGGTGCCGACGAAGAGGATGTATTCCTGGCGGTTTGCCACTTCTTTCAAAAATTGATATGCTTCATTGATCGCGTCCACGGTCTGTTTCAGATCAATGATGTGAATACCGTTGCGTTTGATGAAGATATATTTCCTCATCTTGGGGTTCCATTTGAAGGTCTGATGCCCAAAATGGACTCCGGCTTCAAGTAGCTGTTTCATGGAAACTACGGACATTGATTTCTCCTTAATAATAATACGGTTGTATTTCCACAGACGGATATACGCAATTCAGAGAACACCGGGTTCTCACCGCCTTGCAACTCCGGATGTGGGTTTTTTGTGGTTTGAGGTTCTTGCATTTCGCTCTCACTATTTGCCTTCGGGGAGGTGAAAATGCCTCCCCAAAACCCGTTTTGTTTTTAACGTTTGGAGAACTGGAATCTCTTTCTGGCTTTCGGACGACCGCTCTTTTTGCGTTCCACCATCCGGGAATCGCGGGTGAGAAAGCCACGGGTCTTGAGTGCGGGTCTCAGTTTCTCGTCGAACTCGATTAACGCACGAGAAATACCATGACGGATGGCGCCGGCTTGACCGGATAATCCACCACCGCGGACATTGACGTGCAGATCGAAATTCTCGCTCAGTCCAAGCTCCAAAAAAGGCTGTTCCACAACCATTTCAAGGGTCTCGCGCTGAAGATACTTCTTCATGTGAACTTTGTTGATGATGCGTTTTCCGGTTCCTGGTGTTAAGCGAACGCGGGCAACGGCATTCTTTCTTCTGCCAACGGCATCGTAATTTTGCATGCCTTAATCCTCCCTGAGTTTGAGCTCTATCGGCAACTGCGCTTCATGAGGATGTGCTGTGCCTGCATAGATTTTCAGTTTCTTGAACATTGCGCGTCCAAGCGTGTTTTTCGGCATCATGCCTTTGACGGCGTGCTCGATAATCCGCTCGGGATGCTTTTCCATTACTTTGGCATAGGGGGTTTCTTTCAAACCGCCGGGATATCCACTATAGTTCTGATACACTTTTTGCAGGCTCTTCAAACCGGTCACGCGAACTTTCTCGGCGTTGATCACGATCACGTAATCCCCGGTGTCGATGTTCGGCACGAAATAGGGTTTGTGCTTACCTCGCAAAATGGAAGCGATCTTAGTGGACAATCGACCAAGCGGAAGCCCCGTTGCGTCAACGATATACCAGTCATGCCGGATATCGCTGGGTTTCGGCGTTAAGGTCTTCATCGATTCTCCTTGTTTCATTTTCGTTAGAATGCCATAATTTTATCCATGGGTTTTGTGTCAAGTGAAAAGGAGTTACCCACATCCTCTCCCCCTAAGATAGTATTAAGTATCTTAGGTAATAAATCCGCATGAAATGCAGTATGATAGGGCAAATTTCGCTTTTTGCTTGACAGATTCCAGCTTTCCAAATTGTGGAGGATACTTGTTTTTCTGATCTGCTACCGGGCCTATAGCTCAGCTGGTAGAGCTTCCGGCTCATAACCGGATGGTCGGGGGTTCGACTCCCTCTGGGCCCACCACTTTTCTTTATCTTTTTTACGCTGGTTGATTCCGTAAAAGCAGATTCCACTTCAGAGGGAATACCTTTTGCATGCATTATTTTCTTCACCATTTCGCAAAGTTGGATATATTGTCCTTAGAGGAATAAATCATGAGAATCATACAAATACTGTTGATGCTGACCCTCGGCACGGGGCTGCTTGCAACGCCATACGCCGGAGAGGTCTTTCAAGTGAGCCCCGGCGTGCTCAATCAGGCGATGGGCAATACCGGGCTGACCTATCGCGGCTCTCTTTCTGCCGGATGGTGGAATCCAGCGCTGCTGGGTGCGGTTCCAGACAAAGGCATCGAACTGATGCGTAGCGAACACTTTGAGGGATTGATGCAGCAAAACCAGCTTTCCCTCATCTTTGGCGAAAAGACGCGTGGCTCGCTCCAGATCAAGCATTTAGGCATCGATAACATCAAGCTCACCCGCCTTGAAAACGAAGCCGACAGCCTTTCCAATCTAAACCGCCCCATCGTGTGGAAGACGGTATCCAACAACGATTTTATCCTCACCGGAGGCATCGCACGGCAAATTGGTGCCGGCACTTTTTTGGGCATCTCTCCCAAGCTGGCATACCGCTCTCTGGCAGAAAACAGCGGCTATGGTTTTGGTGCCGATCTCGGTTTCTTTTGGGATATCGGAATGGGGTTCAAATCCGCTCTGAACCTGAGAGACTTCTTTTCCACCCAGATTATCTGGGAAAACGGTACCCACGAGATCGCCTCTCCCAGCCTCGACCTGGAGGCGGCATACGGATTTAACCTGATGAAAAAGGACATTCCCGTGCACCTTGCGGTTCGTAGCCAAATCTATGCGGAGGACCGAGGCGAGGCTTCGCTTTTTGCCGCGGGAATCTTTAGCGGAGACATTCACGGCGGTGTTTTGGTGATGCCGATTCCATCGCTTCGCCTGTTGGCGGGCTTTGAC
This sequence comes from Candidatus Cloacimonadaceae bacterium, assembly GCA_030693415.1. Lineage (NCBI taxonomy): Bacteria > Pseudomonadati > Candidatus Cloacimonadota > Cloacimonadia (SeqCode) > Cloacimonadales (SeqCode) > Cloacimonadaceae (SeqCode) > Cloacimonadaceae bacterium (SeqCode). The sequence goes on from JAUYAR010000103.1 coordinate 13,519, forward strand.
ATCGATAGTTTCACCGCCGGAATGGGGGTCAACATCTATTCCCTCGGCATCGACTATGCCTTCAAAAATGGCGCTCCCGACGGACTTGGCGCCACACAGCGCGTCTCTCTCAGCTATCGATGGTAGGCAAGAAAAAACTCGCGCTTTTGGGTGCCACCGGTTCCATCGGCACTTCCGTTTTGGCGGTGTTGGAAGAACAGTCAGAGCACTTTTCCTTTGCGTTCTTATCCGCTAATTCCGATCATAAAAAGCTCTGCCGCATCGCCTTGCGCTATCAGGTACCGATCCTCGTTCTCACCGGAATCAAGGACAAAGCGGAGCAGGAATCCATCCGTATGGAGCATCCCGATCTGAACATCTATTTCGGCGGAGACGAACTGATCCGGTGTCTGGAAAACGAAGATTATGACATCGCTTTGAACGCCATCAGCGGTTCCGCGGGGCTCAGATCCACCTTTGCCGTTCTCAATCGCGGAAAGACTCTCGCTTTGGCAAACAAGGAATCATTGGTCATGGCGGGGCATTTGGTGGAAAAGCTAAAACAAGAACGCCAAGTGATTATCCTGCCCGTGGATAGCGAACACAGCGCACTCTTTCAGGCGATCGGAAATCACTCCGCCTCCGAGATCCGCAAGCTGCATATCACTGCTTCCGGAGGCGCTTTCCGTGAGCTTCCCTTAAAAGATTTTGACCAGATCACCATCGCGCAGGCGCTCAAGCATCCCAATTGGGACATGGGCGCGAAGGTTACTATTGATTCCGCCACGATGTTCAACAAAGCGCTGGAAGTTATGGAGGCGCGTTGGCTCTTCGGGCTGGACTATGAACGCATCGGCGCCCTCATCCATCCCCAATCCGTGATCCACTCCATGGTGGAATTTATCGATGGCTCATGCCTTGCTCAGCTCAGCGTTCCGGACATGAAACTCCCAATTCTGTATGCACTTTCCTATCCGCAAAGATATCCTTCAGAACTGGTTAAGACGGACTTTTTAACACTCTCGGCGCTCACTTTTTCACCCATTGAAAAAGAGCGCTATCCGCTTTTCCATCTGGGACTTGAGATCGCACGCGAGGGCGGCATTCTGCCCACAGTGCTCAATAGCGCCAACGAAGCGGCTTTGCAGCTATTTATGCAGGAAAAGATCGCCTTTAAGGACATCCATCGCGTGGTCGAAATGGCTGTCCAAACCTATCAAAACGTATCCGATCCCGATCTGGAGACCATTATCCGCACAAACAACGAGGTCTTTTTCCGCGTGTGCAAGAGCTATTCATAAGCCATAAGTGGCTTTGGGATGCGAATTCGCTTGACACAGGCTCCGTTTGCGTATAAAGTGCCCATCAAATGGCGGTAACATGAAGATATGCATAATTTCAAACTCACATTCGACCACGGACGTGCGCCTCTACTACAAGATTGCGATGAGTCTCGCAAAGATGGCGGAGGTGCATCTGATCACCAAAAGCGGGGTTCGAAACAGTGCCAATAATCCCTTTCAAGCCGTTGTGGATACGGAATCCGACTGGTATGCCCTCTATTTGATCTACCTCGCGGCAAAACAGCTTAAACCGGATATCGTGATCTGCGTGGAACCCCTCACTTTGCTGACGGGGATTCGTTTGAAGCGCAAGCTTGGCTGCAAATTGATCTTCGACGTGCATGAATTCTATGCCGATGCGTATGCGGAGCGCTTTTCCCCTATCTTCGGATGGCTGATGAAACATTTCTATATGAGCTTTGAGCGTCGTCTCCAGAGCCACGCGGATGCCGTCACCGCCGCCAATCAGGAGATTCTCGATCAGCTTTTACCCAAGAGCACACGCTCTCGCGGAACTCACTTGCCAAACTATCCGGTCAAAAACGTGTGGGACTATTCCTGTGAGACACCACCAGAGATCAGTACGATCTGCAAAATGAATTTTGATCTCATCTATATCGGTGGGCTGACCCGAGACCGCGGAGTTTTCAAGATTCTGGAAAGCGCGGCGATCCTGAAAAGCAGCTTTCCCGCTCTGAACGTCCTAATCCTTGGCAAATTCTTCGATGCCTCGGTGGAGCGGGAATTCAACGCCATGATCAATGCGAACAACCTCAACGCCTTCGTCTATTATCAATCCTGGCTGCCTGCGGAAAAGATCGGAATCATGCTCAAGCGTTCGCGTATCGGGCTTTGGCTCTTCAATCCGCAAAACCGGCGCATCAGCAAAGCCGTGCCGCTCAAAGTGCTGGAATACTTCGCCGCCGGCTTGCCGGTCGTGACCATCAACACCCCTTTGATGAAGGATCTGGTGGAAAAGAATGGACTGGGCGTCTGTTGCGATTTCCGCGCCCGCGCCATCGCCGACGCGGTTTCCAGCCTGCTAAAAATGGACAAAGCCCAGTCTAAGGAAATGAGAAAACGCATCATGGACATCACCGAGACCGAATTTAACTGGGAGGCGGTGGAGCCTCTCTTGTTCAAGATCGTGAACAAGCTCGCTTCAACTCCTTGAGCCGCATGCGCATACTATACATCAGCTATTTCTATCCCCCCCTCGGCGGACCCGCTGTCCTGAGAAACGTCAAGACGGTCAAGCACCTCTCCCGCATGGGTTTCGAAGTGGATGTCATTACCACCAAAGACATCGAATACCTATATCGCGACGCGTCCCTTTTGGCGCAATGCGAGGAGCGAAAACTGATCCGCACTGAATCCTTCGATCCGATGGCGATCTTTAGAAAACTCGGTGGCAAAGACGGTAAACACACCACCAAAATCTACATGGACACTCCGGAACGCCTCAAGCTTCTGATCCGACGCATCTATCCTATCGACAACAAGATAGCCTGGCTGCCATTCCTCTGTAAAGCAGGGAGAAAAGCGCTGCGCGAAGAGCATTATGACCTGATCTATATCTCACTCGGTCCCTTTTCCAGCGCGCTTGGAGCCTATTTTCTTTCCAAGGGAAGCGGCATCCCCTTCGTGGTGGATTTGCGGGATTATTGGAATCTGTTATCTGATTACGAACTTCAGGGCTCGGCTTTGCATCGACGGTTCGCAAGATATTGGGAGGCAAAGATATATCAAAGCGCAGCTTTGATCGTGAGCGCAACCAAAGGCATTGGTGAAGACATCGCGAACGCCTTCGGAAATGACCTTTCCGCCAAAACGATCACGGTCTATAACGGTTGGGACGAAGAGGATTTCGCAGGTCTCTCTCCGGCGGAGAGAAACAAGGGCGAATATGTCCTTGCCTATTTTGGTAACATCTATGCCCGCCGCAGCTTGAAGAGCTTTTATGCCGCCGTCGGAGAGCTGCGTTTTGAGGGCTCTCTGCCTAAACACACACGCGTCAAACTCTATGGCAATTTCTTTATCGAAACCTTGCGGGAGATCGAACAAAGCGGCATCGCAGACATCGTCGAAACTGTTTCGCAATTGCCGCATCGCGAAGCTTTGAGTGAAATGCTTTCCGCCGACGCTTTGCTGCTGACGATCAATTCGAGCAGTCCGACAGGAACGCTCACCTCCAAGGTATTTGAGTATCTGCGTTGCCAAAAACCAATCCTGGCGATGGTTCCCGCGCACAAGGAAGCCGCGGCATTGCTTAGGGAAAACGGCAATGATTATATCTGCGCGATGGAATCCACATCATCGATAAAGGGCGCCCTTGCGAGATTGATTGGAAATCGTGAGCAGCCGATGCGGTTTGGCATCACGAACCATTTGGAAAGGAAAAAACAGATTCGCCTACTGGCGGACAAGCTATTGGAGTTGTTCGGCTAAAGAGTATCGCCCCTGATGGGGCTGCGGCTCATGAACCGACGGGGACGTCGGTAATTCCATGTTCGCTCCCCCCTGTGCTATCATTGCCGCCTCTGATGGGGCTGCGGCGCATGAACCGACGGGGACGTCGGTAATTCCATGTGCTATCCTCTGTGTTTAATTCATCTCTCATCTCTTCTTATGCTCCGCTTTTACTCTGCTATTCTCTGTGTTAAAAGCTATTTTTATTGACGGATTCTCCAAACTCAAAAACATACCCACAAATGACAACATCGAGGTGACAAATGAACGACGCTATCCGAAACGCTCTATTGCAAAACAAAGAACTTGCTGGTCAGTGGCAGGAGTTTGTGCTTGAACTCAAAAGCATGAACATCCCCGCGGACAGCTCGTTTGGCTCCTATTTCTCAGAAGCGCGCAGTGCGATGCTGCTGGCAATCGATTTTGCCGATATGCTGTCCCGCGATCCCTCGCTGAAAAGCATCAGTTTAAAGGACTTGCACGACAACCACGAAGCCTTTTCCTCACAAGTGATCCCCACGAAGACTGGTGAAAGCACCGGCTATGACTTTAGCTTTGCCAATCCGGATTACGCTTGCGAAGCTTTCGGCAAAGAGATGGGACAGCTTCTCTCCGCCGCCTATCTCAGCTTCCGTGCCTGTCACACTCATCTCATCATGCAGAACAATTTCCGCCTGCTCAATGCAGCGGCAATTTTCCGCGGTTTTCTTGAGCTTTGGCAAGCAGGCAACCCCTACCCTGCGGATTGGAAAGATATCTATGCCAAACAGATGACGAAGGACTTGGAACTAAACTCCTTTTTCAACGCTTATCACAACTACTCCCCGGAATATACGCGTTGCAGAGACATTGTCATGAACGCCGATTTCACGGACATCCGCTATCTCTATCGCTTTGGCAACACCCTTGCCCCGCGGGACATTCAGATGGCACAGTTCATTTCACAATATCCCGAAGCAGAGCTCCAATCCCTGGCGGAATACATCGTTCAGGCATATCTGGATGGTTTCGAGCGTGCCGGCAAGGATTACAAGATCAAGAAATATGCTGCATTGATGTTTCCGCTTGGCATGGAGCGCTTTGCACGCCTGATCGCAATGCAACTGAAAAGCATCGGACTCGAAGCAAGAATCGGCAACCCCATGAGCATCGGCGCAAACCGTCAGTATCAGTATGACACCCGTTTTTTGCAAGCGCTCTATCTGAGTGAAGAAAATGCCGATCTCACGACGCAAGCCAATATCGCCTCTATGGAAGCCATGAAAGATGCCATCCGTGCCAATTCCGGAGCCGTCTATGTGGAAGTATTCGGCGAAGAACCCTTTGAACCCCTCGCCAAAGAGACCGCCCTCAAATATAGCGAAGAACAGTTGAATCTCCAACGTCGCATGCAGGGTAAATTTTCTCAATTTTACAACGAGAATTTCCCCGCCACCGAACGCAGCTTTTGCATCATCGCCTTCCCCTCGCCGGAGATCGGTAAGGACTTTAAGGAAATCTTTGCCGAAACTATCCGGCTCAACCGCCTCGACAGCAACCACTATGCCACTATCCAGCAGCACATTATCGATGTATTGGACAAGGCGGAATATGTCCACGTCCGCGGCGTGCCCGGCAACGAAACGGATATCAAAGTCTTTATGCACAAGATCAACGATCCTGAAAAGGAAACCAACTTTGAAAACTGCGTTGCGGACGTCAATATCCCCGTTGGGGAAGTCTTCACCTCACCGATGCTGACCGGCACAAACGGCATCCTCCACGTGGACGACATCTATCTGAACAACCTCCGCTTTCTGAACCTCAAGATGGAATTCACCGACGGCATGGTCAGCGGATATTCCTGCACCAATTTCCACGAGGAAGAGAAAAACAAAAGCTATATCGAGGAAAATCTCCTCCATCCCCATAAAACCCTCCCCATCGGAGAATTTGCCATCGGAACAAACACTCTCGCCTATGCCATGGCAAAGAAATATGACATCATGCGCCTCTTGCCCATTCTCATCATCGAAAAGATGGGTCCGCACTTTGCCATCGGAGATACCTGCTATTCACACGAAGAGGAATTTCCGCATCACAACATTGCCAGCAAAAAGCTGATCATCGCCGTGGACAACGAAAAAAGCGCCATACGCCATGAAAATCCGATGGAAGCCTATACCCAAAAACACACGGATATCACCCTCCCCTATGAAATGTTGAATGAAATCAGTGCCGTGAATGAAGACGGAACCCGCATCCCGATCATCAAAAACGGCCGCTTTGCGGTGCCGGGGACGGAAGAGCTGAACTTGCCGTTGGTGTGTAAATAGCTTTATTTTAACACAGAGAATTGCAGAGTAAGAGCGTAGCAAAAGCAGAGATGGATGGGGATAATGGGAGAAGTGTCAGAGGATCTCTCTGCCCCTCTGTGGTAAAACAATCCTCTGACACTTCCCCATCCATCTCTTCTTTTTACCCCGCCCTTACTCCGCTTTTCTCTGTGTTAACCCAAGTTTCGCATGAAAAATGTGTTTTTAGTCATTTTGGAATCGTAACTCATTGAAAAATAGTATTTGAGTTTCGGAAAATAGCCAATTAGTGTCCAAAATCAGGGCTTTGCAGAAAAAATATATATTGACAGCTTCAGC
>JAUYAR010000104.1 GCA_030693415.1 Candidatus Cloacimonadaceae bacterium
GGTTTTACGATAACCAATGGCACAGGTGAATACTCAGTCAATTACGACCTCACTGTCGGGGGTGGCAGATTAGTTGGCAGGATGAGCGGGCAAAGAAACGTGAGCCTTATCAACTGTTATGTTCACGGAAACACTGCCAAGCGTGGGGGAGGTCTGTGGATCAGTGCCTGCAACCTGTTCATCAGCGGTGTCACAATAAAAAACAACCGAGCTTCCGTTGGAGGAGGAATAATGTTCCCGGGCGTGTCCGGAGCTCAATTCAACACCACTTATGACCCGGTGAACCGCTGCAGTATCTACAACAACATCGGTTTTTTCGGCAGCGATATGTATTATTATTTGGTCAATGCCGTGCATGTGGTGGTCGATACCTTTACCGTGGCGAACCCCTGGAATTTCTATGCCTGCGCCATAGCCGGCAACCCCACTATCGTCAACCCCTATACCTTTGATATTCTGAACACCGTGCACACGGAGGTCAATCACGATCTATATGTAGCCCCCTGGGGCGACGATAATAACAGCGGGGTCAGTCCATCAGAGCCGATGCGGACAATCTATAACGCAGTGTATAAGATCGCCTCCGACAGCAGCAATCCTAAGACCGTATATGTTGCTAACGGTACCTATTCCAGCAGCTTGAACGGACAGATATTCCCCATCCCCCTGAAAAGCTACATGAACCTCGTAGGAGAATCCCAGGACGGCACCATTCTCGATGCTGAGTATCAAGATTTCATTATCTATATCTCCGCACACAGCCAAAGTTTCAACATGTCGCAATTGAAACTAATAAATGGTAAAGCTGGCGTTATGACGTCTAAAGGAATAGATTACACGGTAGATAAGGTCACCATTAATTCCATTGTTGACATTCGCCTGACTATGGGTTTTTTGGGGAATAAAACTCAAACAGCCCGCCTGTCCAATCTTACTGTCTCAAATGTGAGTTCACCTCAAAACGCAACCGGCGTGAGGTTTCTGGCATTCACTAATAGCATAGAAATGACCAACGTCGAGATCAGCGATTGCAGGTCATACAACTGGATGCCGACTTTGGAAGCAAGTGCAAGGGGAGACAGCCGGTTCAAGATGGACGGCTGCCGGTTTTACAACAACAGCAATTACTCCGCTGATGTGTTTAATACGATTATGCAGGTTTCACCGGATTATGACTATGGCCAGCGTTTACGGATCGAGATCAAGAACTCGGCATTTTACAACAATTACCAGGTTATGTCGGCACAGATGGCAAATATCCGGGCTCTGAACGACACGGTCTTTATCAGCAACTGCACTTTTGCGGACAACAGTGGCGGCACT